>JAFGRP010000034.1 GCA_016935075.1 Deltaproteobacteria bacterium
TAGGTGCCTCCATCCGTGGCGGCGAAGGTGAAATGCTCAATCACCCGGTTGTCAAAATTGACCATGGCCCCGAAAGGACCGGATATGTCTTTGCTGGTGATGGTGCCGCAGGTCTCATGGGACAAGGTCCCGTGGGCCTCCCCAATGTAGGGGATCTCTCCCACCTGCTGGGCGATCCGGTCCTCAGGCGTCGCATACCCCTCCAGCCACCAGGAATGATCCTCAAAGGCGTAATGGTATGTTGGGTCTGAACCGACCTCGAAGTAGCCCGAATGGCCCCAGGATCCGTAGGTGAGGTAGGTGTAGCCGGAACTGAGGGTCGCGGCCGTGGTGGGGATCGAGATGTCATGGCTTTCGGCGCCGTCGCCCGTGGTCGCCTTGGTAAAGGCCTGGGCGCTCCAGATCGCGTAGTCGGAATCGATGATAGAGTCGGCCCGGTGCTCCGATACGACCTGCCCGGTTTCGGGATCCACAAAGGAATTGGGGGACTGGCTGATCAGGACGTCCTTGATCTCGGTGCCTTCGTAGCTGGCACTCAGCATAGATGCGAAATACCCGTTGCGGTAGAGGATGACAGGGGCAGGCTCCGTCCCCTGGCTCCCCCCGCCCGTTGAGGATCCCTGGCCCTGCGTCTGGGTTCCCGTCTGCTGGTTCGTGATATTGGACAGGGTGTCCGTCATATTTGCGCCGCCGCCTGCGCCCGCGCCCCCTGTGCCCCCGGGAGTCCCGGTTCCGCCCGTGCCCCCGGCGCCGCCGGCTCCACCCGTCCCGGTAGCGTTTTCCATAACCACGATAAAACCAGGGTCGGTAACCGTCTGGCCCGTATAGGAGTTATACACCTGCCCCGGTCCCAGACTCTGTCCATTGACCAAAACCGTGCCGTCGGCGGCGCCCACCAGCGTCACGAACTGCCCCCCACCCCCGGTGCCGGCCTGGGCAAGGTAGGACCCAATGTCGTTGCCGCTGTCCGCCACCCGCAAGAGGCCGGAATCTGCCCCTTTTTTGCCATCGATCCGGTACACGTGGACCCCGAATTTGGTTCCCCGAATCCCCATGACCGCCGTGGGGGTCTTCACGTTGAAGTCGGTCTTATTGTACCGGAAGAGGCGCATGGCGTAGAACATGGCCTTGCCCTTGAGGAGGCTGAAAAAAGACGTCTTTTTCCCCTCTTTGCGGTCGTCGAGATAGGCGTCGACTGAAAAGGTCGTATCCGGTCCCATGCTCACCACGTCGTCGCTGGTAAATCGGATGCGGCATTTGGATTCCGCCAAGGTATTGAGGGAGTCCTTTTCGTAAAGGGGGTCGCCGGCCATAGCGAAATAGGCCTTGCCGGTGGCTCCATGCTTCACCACCATATGCCCATCGAGACCATGGATGACGCCGATTTCCCGGGTAGGGGCGGGCAAAAAATGATCGCTGATCTGCAAGCCCTTCAAGTCTTCTGGCAATTCCCCGGGGGGCGCCTGGACACCCCGTTCCACCGCTGCGGAAAGACCGGTGATCGAAAGGAAGGCGAACAGCAGCAAGAATAGGCAAACAACCGGTCCCATACCTTGAATCTGGATACGTGGTTTCATCATGCCCTCCTATTTTGACTCACTGAGTAATCTTCAATTTGCAGATTTTGCGGAAATGATGGCCGTAGATCGCAAGCGTAATCGTCAGCGGGAGCATGTTGGGTCTGCGAAAAAGGGTCCAGAACATGATCTTCCAATATTGGAATCGCTCCTTGCCGAAAATACCCAGGCGGACGCTCGAACGGACGATGGCCAGCAGCCGTTGAAGATCCAGGGGGGTCCTCACCTTTGGCCTCTTATACTCCCGAAGAAAGGTCATGGCGCGCTTATAGTAATGCTCGGGTGCGTAGATGTGGTGCATCAGTTTTCCGTATCCTTCCCGCAATACATCAAGCCCCATTCTGGGGAGGATATTGGTTGTGCCGTCTGCGTTGTCTCCGGAGATAGAATCGATCAGGCGGCCCTCTTCTCTCATTCGTTCGTGAAGCCTTGTGCCGGGAGGGGCGTTTAACAGGCCGACCATCGCCGTCACGATGCCGCTCTTTTGGATAAAGTCAATCTGCCGCTGAAAGATAGAAGGGGTATCGCTGTCGAATCCCACGATGAAGCCTCCCTGCACCTGCAGTCCGGCCCGCTGCATGAGCTTGACGCTTTCGATCAGGTCCCGGTTCTTGTTCTGCTGTTTGTTGCATTCAGCCAGGCTTTCCTCGTTGGGCGTTTCGATGCCGATGAAGACCGTATCAAAACCCGCTTCGACCATCATCTCCATCAGTTCCGGATCATCGGCCAGATTGACCGAGGCCTCCGTGTTAAAAGGGATTTCCTTCCTCTCTTTCTGCCACTGGATGAGTGCCGGCAGAAGATGGGTCTTGAGATAGACCTTGTTGCCGATAAAGTTGTCGTCCACGAAAAAGGCAGGACCACGCCATCCCCGATTGTACATCCCGTCCAGCTCGGCAATAATCTGCCCGGCCGTCTTCATGCGCGGCCGATGCCCGAATAATGCGGTTACGTTGCAGAATTCACAGTTGAATGGACAGCCACGTGAAAACTGGATGCCCATCGTGGCATAATGCTTCAAATTGATTAACTCCCACAGAGGAGCGGGGGTTTTTCGAATGTCGCAAAACTCGGCTGTCTCGTAGATGTGCCGGGCGCACCCCTTCTCCAGGTCCGCCAGAAAGGGGGGAAAGGTCAGTTCGGCCTCATTGAGCACGAAATGGTCCACATCCTCAAACTGATCGTGTTCACTGGTGAACAGCGGCCCGCCGGCTATGACCTTGAGATTCGCCTCCTTGCACCGGGCGATGATCTCACGTGCCGACTCTCTCTGCAGGGCCATGCCGCTGATGAAGGCGGAATCAGCCCACGACAGGTCCTTGTCCGTGAGTTTCGTTACATTCACATCAATCAGTTTTTTCGGCCATTCTTCGGGCAGCATGGCGCCTATTGTCAGGAGGCCCAGGGGAGGCAAGGCCGCCCTTTTGTGAATGAATCTAAGGGCGTACTTGAAACTCCAAAAGGTCGCCGGGTACTCCGGATAAATCAGTAGGGTTTTCATCGGCGCCCCTTTCGCATGGCAGGATTTTCATTTCGGGATGGTCTTCAGGAACCGGCAATCCTCGGAGGTGGATCCTAGAAATGATGTATCGCAGTTTCGTTCATAGCGCAAGCGAATCGTTCATGAATCGGCACGCCGGGTCCTGGCATGGGTGCAGTACATGGAAATGAGAGGAATCCGGCGTAGTCTTGACGAAGCCGGAAATCCTGTTTTGGCGCGCCGGTGACTGCGCGAGAATAATTTTGAACCTCCAGGGTAGCAATAGGATAGCAAAAAGGAAAAGGGGTTACGGTGTTTTTACCGTAACCCCTTGATTTTGCTGGTAGCGGGGGGCGGATTCGAACCACCGACCTTCGGGTTATGAGCCCGACGAGCTACCTGACTGCTCCACCCCGCGACAACCTGACAAAATTAGCACCTGCGGTTTCTCCAGTCAAATAAAATCGCAGGCCTCCCGTTTCTTTTTCATTCGCCGGCCCATGGGGAGGCGAACTCCCGCTGCTCGGTAGGGAGCCGGATGATAAAGGTGGTGCCCTTTCCGGGGCGGCTGATTGCGGAGATGTCCCCGTCGTGGGCCCGGACGATCTTGTAGGAAATGGAAAGGCCGAGGCCCGATCCCCTTTCCCGGGTGGTGAAGAAGGGCTCAAAGATGTGCTGCAGATCCTCTTCCGGGATGCCGACTCCCTCATCGCTGATCCGGATTTCTACCCCGTCCGGAAGGAGCCGGGAGGAGAGGGTAATGGCGCCGCCCTCCGCCATGGCCTCGCAACCGTTGGAGATGACGTTGATGAAGACCTGTTTTAACTTGTCTGGATCGCA
>JAFGRP010000035.1 GCA_016935075.1 Deltaproteobacteria bacterium
GGCCGCGGCCGGATTGTCGGCGCACACATCCTGGGGGAAGGCGCGGGTGAGGTGATTCATGAACTCCAGGTGATCAAGGCGTTCCGCACGCCTTTGCATAAACTCCAGATCCTGACGCACGCCTACCCGACCTATGCCCAGGCCATCGTGGGACGGGCGAGTCAACTCGCTTTTCTCGACAGGATGGGAAACAATCCGTTTGTGGACCTCGCCCTGCGACTGCTCCCCGGGTTTGCCAACCGGCTTCATCTCTCCCGCGATCGTCTGGCAGAAACACATCCGTTTGACGCTTTTGCCGAATTCCAGAGCGACCGACTTTCTGCCATAACCATGACCGAGCTCTCGGCTAAAACAGCCCTAACGGACCATCCGGACGACGGCCATGCCTGTACCGTGGAATCACGGAAGGCCGGACAGGAGGATTCCATCCTCGATATCCGGGGCGACCTCACGGTCGCTTGCAAAAAAGCCCTCACCAGGGCTTTTGACGAGGCCATAAAGTCAGCGAAAAGGATTCTCCTGAACCTGTCCGGCCTGGGGCATATGGATGTGGAAGGGGCGGGATTGTTACTCATCAGCGCATCACGGGCCGGCCGAAAACAGATCGCCGTATCGGCCTGCGGACTCCCTGGCCCTTATCGGGATGTCTTTCATCTCACGGGCCTGGATACCGTCTTAGCGCTCTACGAAGATGAAGAAGACGCCCTGTGCTGTCGGCGTT
The DNA here is from genome assembly GCA_016935075.1 of Deltaproteobacteria bacterium. GTDB lineage: Bacteria > Desulfobacterota > Syntrophia > Syntrophales > UBA5619 > UBA5619. Next base: position 722 of record JAFGRP010000035.1, read on the forward strand.
TTCTGGAAAAAAGCGGCCTTTCAACCAGCCCCTTGTCCCCCGATCAGTCACCACCGCCCGGCTGGGCAACGTCCGTTGATCGTCTGTCGATGGCCGGCATTCCCACGGGAGCGATGAATATGAATGTTGATGGCCGGCGGACATCCAGCCCGGTTGAGGGGTTTGGCCGGCTTTGGGAAAAAAGATACCGTCTTTGCCTGCACGATCCGGATCTGGATCCCCGGCAGATCATATCCCTCTGGCGGTCTGAATTTCCCGACTTCTGGCCGAAAGGCAATGACCTGTTTCCCTCCGGGAATGCCTCTATCTCCCCAGGAACGACGGCACTTCTCAATTTGACTCTTCCCGGAGGCTTGGTCCTGGCCACAGGACTCATGGTCATTTATGCCGATGATACGTCCTTCAGCTTCATGACCGCGCAGGGGCACATGCTTTCCGGCTGGATCACCTTCCGTTGCTTTCGTGATAATGGTTCCACCTTCATTGAGGTCCACCCCCTGTTCAGGGCCGGCGATCCCCTCATGGAGCTGGGCTTCCGTTTGGGTGCGGCGGCGCAGGAGGACCGGTTCTGGCATGAAACCCTCGGCAACCTGGCCCGCCGTCTGGGAACCCACGGTGAAGGTGCGCAGCAGAATATTCTCGTAGATCCCGACATCCAGTGGAACCGGTTTGCCAATATTCGCTATAGCGCGGCAATCCGATCTGCCCTCTATATGCCGGTTTACCTGCTGAAGAAATGTTTCGTTGTGAAAAAAGACCAGAGTCGGAACGTGAAACTTTGATGTCGAAGAGAGATTATTACGATGCCGTGGTTGTGGGCGCCGGGCCGAACGGTCTGGCGGCGGCGATCACCCTTGGCCGCCGATTCAACGCCGTCCTGCTTCTGGAAGCCGCAAAGACCATCGGCGGCGGCGTGCGCTCCAAGGCATTGACCCTTCCCGGTTTTATCCATGATGTCTGTTCCACGGTTCAGCCTCTCTCCCTGGCATCGCCCTTCTTTCAGCAGATTGATTTGCCGCAGTATGGTGTGGAATGGATCCAGCCCGAGATCCCCCTGGCCCATCCCTTCAAGGACGGATCGGCTCTGTACCTCCACCGTTCACTGGAGATCACGGCCGATGCGTTGGGGTCCGACGGCCGGTCTTACAGAAGGTTTCTGCAGCCCTTCGTGGAGAACGCGAAGCCGCTTATGGCCGATATCCTGAAGCCTCTCCGCCTTCCGGGAAATCCCCTCCTGATGGCCCGCTTTGCCTTCCATGGCCTGCGTTCCCTCAGAAGCCTCGCGGAAACACAATTTCAAAGCGATCGGACACGGGCCCTCTTCGCCGGCCTGGCCGCCCATGCCATGATTCCCCTTGAACAGTCGGCGACAGCCGCTTTTGCCATCATTCTTGCCGCCCTGGCCCATGCTGTGGGCTGGCCCATCATCAAGGGGGGATCCCAGAACCTGGCCGACGCGCTGGCGGACTGCTTCAAGAGCCACGGCGGCGAGATCATCACCGGCCAACCCATTGCCTTGGCATCTGACCTGCCGAAGGCCGCTGCGTATTTCTTCGATGTGACTCCCCGCCAACTCATCAACATCGAAGGCCTCGGCCTTACCGCTGGCTACTGCAAAAGGCTCGCCCGGTTCCGATACGGTCCGGGCGTCTATAAAATGGACTGGGCCCTCAAAGAGCCGATTCCCTGGAAGGCGGATGTCTGCAGGAAGGCCGGAACGGTGCATCTGGGCGATTCCTTTGGGGAGATCGCAGCCTCAATCCGCGAAGTCTGTGCGGGAAAGGTGTCGCCGTCTCCGTATGTCATCCTTGCCCAGCAGAGTCTTTTCGATCCCTCGCGCGCACCTGCCGGCGGACATACGGCATGGGCCTATTGCCATGTGCCCCATGGGTCGGCCGCGGATGTAGCGAAGCTCATCGAAAACAAGATCGAACGATACGCACCGGGATTCCGGGAGGTGATCCTGGCCAAAAGCGTCCTTTCTGCGGCAGCCATGGAACAATACAATGCAAACTATGTGGGGGGGGATATCAATGGCGGCCTTCAGGATCTGTCTCAGCTTTATACCCGGCCCATCGCTTCCCTGAATCCCTACCGGACATCGACAAAAAATATCTATCTCTGCTCTTCCTCCACCCCCCCCGGCGGAGGCGTGCATGGTCTTTGCGGCTACTATGCGGCACAATCCGCCTGCAAATGAATCCGGAAGGGATCTCACCCGGCTTTTATCAATGGTGGATGATGACCATAAGGAAACATCCTCAATGAGTCCAAACCACTGCTGTCCAAAATAACCTGAGATTGGGGGATTGCCCCTCATAGAATCAGGTATTTGGACGGGTTGTTTCGTTCTTTGAAAATCA
>JAFGRP010000036.1 GCA_016935075.1 Deltaproteobacteria bacterium
CGGATCTCCGTCGGGTGGTGGCCGTAGTCGTCCACGACGGTGACGCCCCGTTCCTCTCCCCGGACCTCCAGACGGCGCTGAACGCCGGTGAAGCGCTGCAGTCCCTCCCGGATGGCGGGAAAGGCCAGGTCCATTTCCCGCGCGACCGCCACCGCCGCCAGGGCGTTATAGACGTTGAAAAGGCCGGGGACGTTCAGCTTTGCCTTTCCCAGCAGAACATTCCGGCAGCAGAGGGAGAAACGGGATGAGGCCCCCGAGTAGGAGATCCCCTCCGCCCGGTAGTCGGCATCGGGCGACAGCCCGTACGTGATCACCGTCCGCTTGATCCGGGGGAGGATTTCCCGCACGTTGGGGTCGTCCAGGCAGAGGATCGTCGCGCCGTAGAAGGGGACGATGTTTGCAAATTGCAGAAACGCCTCCCGGATCTCCTCCAGGTCGCGGTAGTAATCGAGGTGCTCCCGGTCGATGTTTGTGATCACGGCGAGACAGGGACTCAGCTTCAAAAAGGAACCGTCGCTCTCGTCCGCCTCCGCCACGATCACCTCCCCGTCCCCCAGCCGGGCGTTGCTCCCGATGCTGGCGAGTTTTCCTCCGATCACCATTGTCGGGTCCAGGCCGCCGTGAGCGAGGAGCGTTGCCACCATCGAGGTTGTCGTGGTCTTTCCGTGGCTGCCCGAGACGGCGATCGAAAATTTCATCTTCAGCAGTTCCGCGAGCATCTCGGCCCGCGGAATGACCGGAATGTTCCGCTCATGGGCCGCGATCACCTCCGGGTTGTCCGGACGGACGGCCGTTGAGGTGACGACGACATCCGCATGGCCGATATGAGAGGCCGCATGGCCGCGGTGGATTGCGGCGCCCAGGTCGTCCAGGCGCTGGGTGGTGTCGGAGGAGACAAGGTCCGAACCGCTGATTTCATACCCTAAGTTGAGAAGGACTTCGGCGATTCCGCTCATGCCGATGCCGCCGATCCCGACGAAATGGATACGCCGGATCTTCCGGTCCATGCTGCCGGTTTTCAATGTCTCTTTCATCTTTCTCCTTCGGGGCATGCCGCAGGCCGCCGGTTTTCGACGAGCTCCAGGCAGACGTCAACGATGGCCGCCGCCGCGCGGACATTGCCCAGGGAGGCGGAAGCCGTTTCCATTTGTTTGATCTCCTCCGGATGCCGGCAGAGCCTTTCGATTACCGCCGCCAGCCTCCGTCCGTTCAGCCCCTTCTCAGGGATCATCTCCGCCGCACCCGCACGGGCGAGCACCTCGGCGTTTTGTGTCTGGTGATCGTTCACGGCGAAGGGAAAGGGGATCAGCACCGCCGCCTTTCCGCTGCCGGTGATCTCCGCGATGGATGTCGCGCCGGCCCGGCACAGCAGCAGATCGGCCGCACGGTAGGCGGCCGCCATGTCCAGGATGAACGGGGAAACCTCCGCCGCGAAGCCCCGTTCACGGTAGGCCTCCGCGACCTTCTCCCGATCCTTCTCTCCCGTCTGATGGATGAAGCGGATCCGGTCTTTCAGGGTTTCAAGGCTGTCGAGGGCGTCCGTAACGATCCGGTTGATCGCATGGGCCCCCTGGCTCCCGCCGAAGATCAGCAGCGTAAAGCGCGGATCACGCTCGATGGTTTTTGTTTGTTCCGCAAAAAAGGCCGCGCGGATCGGATTTCCCGTAATCCGCGTCCGGCCGGCGGGGAACCAACGCAACGATGCCTGGAAACTCACGAAGATCCGGTGGACAAAGTGGCCGAGGATCCGATTGGTCAGACCCGGAAAGGCGTTCTGCTCGGCGATCGCCGTCTTCAAACCCATCAGCCGGGCGGCGAGAACGGCCGGTCCCGAGGCGTACCCGCCCACGCCGACAACAACGGCGGGCTGAAACGCGCGCAGGATCCGGAAGGAGGCGAGCAGGCTGCCCGGGATTTTGAGGAGGGATGCCAAAATCCGGCCTGGCCCCCGCCCCTTGAGACCTTCCACATTCAGCGTCCGGAGGGGGAACCCCAGTTCACCCAGCATCTTCCTTTCAAGCCCCCGTTCCGTGCCGATGAACAGCACGCGGTGGGCCGGGTCCCGCCGGAGGAACTCCTCGGCGATTGCGATACCCGGAAAGAGGTGGCCGCCCGTTCCGCCGCCGGCGATGATCATGCCGGCGCCGCGGGAATCCGGAAGCGGGCCGCAAGGGTTTTCCCCTGTCCCGGTCCGTCGGGATGCGTGCGCCGCCTTTTGCGGATCGCCCAAATGCCGTTTGTCGGGTCTGGTGTTTTCCATGTTCTTTAAAAAAGCAGTTCCTCTGTCGTTATGATTCATAGGCGGATATGTTCAACAGAATGCCCACCGCTGCAAGGGACATGATCAGGGACGTGCCCCCGTAACTCAAAAAGGGGAGGGTGAGACCCTTCAGGGGAATGAGCCCCATGACACCCGCGATATTGATGAACGCCTCCAGGGCGAGCATCATCGTCAGCCCTGCGCCCATCAGGTTTCCGAACATGTCCGGGGCCTTCAGCGAAATCCGGAAGCCGCGGACGATCAGGATGATATAGAGGAACAGGATCAGCCCCACGCCGATCAAACCGCTCTCCTCCGCGATAACCGACAGGATGAAATCTGTATGGGGTTCCGGGAGATAGAAGAGTTTTTGTATCCCGTCCCCGATTCCCACGCCGAAGGGACCGCCGGAACCGAAGGAGATCAGCGACTGGATGATCTGGAAACCCGAATGGCGGGGATCCTTCCAGGGGTCGAGGAAGGCCGTCAGCCGGGCCAGGCGGTAACTCTTGTGGAGGAGAAGCCAGAGGGCCACGGGAATGAAGAGGGCGATCATGCCGCCCAGATGCAGGAGGCGGCCGCCGGCCAGGTAGATCATCAGGAAGGTGATGAACACGAGGATGATCGTCGTGCCGAAGTCAGGCTGGAGGAAGATCAGGCCGACCAAGGCCGCCGTAACACAGAGGGGAACCAGCATCCCCTGGCGGAACTCCCGGACATGGTTGGCCTTCTCCGTCAGGAAATGGGCCAGGAAGAGGATCAGGGCGATCTTAACCATCTCCGAGACCTGGAAGGAGAAAACCCCGAGGTTGAGCCAGCGGACGGCGCCGCCCGCGCGGATCCCCAGATGGGGGACCCAGAGCGCGCACAGGAGGATTCCCGATGCCGCGATGCCGGGCCAGGCCAGCTTCCGGAGCTTGTAGTAGGGGATTTTTGTGATCAGGAACATGATCATCAGGCCCAGACAGAGGAAGAAGATCTGCTTCTTGAGAAAGAACTGGCCGTCGCCGAACTTCTCCGTGGCGAGGATGGAACTGGAGCTGTAGATCATGACCGTTCCGATGGTCACCAGGAGCAGCGTCACCAGCAGGAGGATCGGATCCGGTTTTTTCTCTCTCTCCAGACTTTTCATCTTAAAGTTTCCCGGCCCATTCCTGGAAGCGGTCGCCCCGCTCCTTGTAGTCCTTGAATTCATCGAAACTGGTGCACCCCGGCGAGAGGAGAACGACGTCGCCGGGAGATGCTGATCCGTAGGCCGCATCCACCGCCTCCTGAAGCGTGGCGGCAATCGCTGTTTGGACCACGCCGCCCACGACACGGTTGATCTTCTCTCTGGCCTCGCCGAAAAGCACCATCCCCTTGACCCTGCGGCGGATCAGGGGGGCGAGGGTCTGAAAGTCCCCCCCCTTGTCCCTCCCCCCGAGGAGGAGAACGATCGGCTGGGAGAAGCTCTCCACCGCCCGAATCACGGCGCCGACGTTTGTTCCCTTGGAATCGTCATAGAAGCGAACGCCGTTTTTCTCTCCGACATACTGGATCCGATGGGCGATCCCCTGAAAACTTTCCACGGCCCGGACGATCGCCTGGGGATCGCAGCCGCACGCCCGGGCCGCGAGGATCGACGCCATCACGTTTTCACAGTTGTGCCGTCCGGGCAGGTGAATCATGCCGAGGGGGTATTCTTCCTGCTCCTCCCCGGGTAGCGTATGGACAAGTTTCTCTCCGGAAAGAAACATGCCGCAGTCGACGGCGCCGGAAGAGCTGAAAAGCTCCGTCCGGGCGCTGAGGCGACTGCGCAGAAAAGTCGTGGCCTCTTCGTCGGCATTCAGGATTGCGAGGTCACCGGCGCCTTGATGGGCGAAGAGGCTCTCCTTGACCCGGCGGTAGGCGGCGAAGCTCCCGTGGTAGTCGATATGGTCGTTGGTCACGTTCAACAGAATCGCGATCCGGGGGTGGAAGGTTTGCGCCCATTGGAGTTGGAAGCTGCTCACCTCCACAACCGCCCAGTCCGCCTCTTGCGGACCGTCGACGTAGCCGATCAGGGGGGCGCCGATGTTCCCGCCGACAAAAACCTTCTTCCCGGCCGTACGGAGAATCTCGCCGGTCAAAGAGGTCACCGTCGTCTTGCCGTTCGTGCCGGTGATGGCGATGATCGGGGTGGTGAGGAACCGCGAGGCGAGTTCAAGCTCGCTCAGGACGGGGATCCCGTGCCTGAGTGCCTCGATGAGGATGGGGTTTGCCGGATAGATGCCCGGCGAGGGAATGACCCAATCAACGCCCGTCAGGATCTCCGGCCCGTAGGGGGCGAAGGTCAGTTCGGCCTGAAGATTTTCCAGCGCGGTCCGGGCCTCCCCCCAGGCCGATACCGGTTTTGTGTCGGTTATGGCGATCCGAACCCCTCGGCCCGCGAGGAAACGGGCCGTCGCAAGCCCCGTTTTCCCGATACCGAGGACCGCCGCTTTTTTCCCGTTCAGATCCATAGTTTCCTTTTACCTCAATTTCAACGTGCTGATGGCGACGAGCGCCAGCAGCACGGAAATGATCCAGAAGCGCACGATGACCTTGGGTTCCGGCCACCCCTTGAGCTCGAAATGGTGGTGGATCGGGGCCATCCGGAAGATCCTTTTTCCATGGGAGAGTTTGAACCAGCCGACCTGAAAGATGACCGAGAAGGTCTCCAGGACGAAGATCCCGCCGACGATGGCCAGCAGAATCTCCTGCTTCGTCAGGATAGCCAGCACCCCCAGGGAACCGCCGAGAGAGAGGGAGCCCACGTCCCCCATGAAGACCTGGGCGGGATAGGCATTGTACCAGAGGAAGCCGATCCCGGCGCCGACGACCGCGCCGCAGAAGATCGCCAGCTCGCCGGTCCCCGCCACATAGGGAATCTGGAGGTACGTTGCGATCTTGGTGTTGCCGGCAAAGTAGGCGAACAGGAGATAGGTCATAAAGCAGGTGATCGCCGGGCCAATCGCGAGGCCGTCCAGGCCGTCGGTGAGATTGACCGCATTGGCCGCGCCCACAATGATGAAAGTGGCCAGCAGGATGTACCCCCAGCCGATGTTCGGCAGAACCGTCTTGAAAAAGGGGATCGTCACGTTCGAATTGAATCCCGGTTTGATATAGAGGATGATGCTGACGAACAGGGCGATTGCGATTTCCGCGGCCAGCCGGACCCTTCCCGGTACGCCCCGGCTGTCGTGCCGGGTAATCTTCCGATAGTCGTCGAGGAAACCGATCAGCCCGTAACCGACCATGACCATGATCGTAAGCCAGATATAGCCGACGGTCAGGTTGGCCCAGAGGAATGTGGAGATGGTTACGGTGAAGATGATCAGAATGCCGCCCATCGTCGGCGTTCCTTTTTTTACATGATGGGAATCCGGTCCGTCCTCCCGGATGGTCTGGCCGATCTGGAGTTCCTGGAGCTTGCGGATGAGCCAGGGGCCGATGACGAAACAGAGCACGAGCGCGGTGATTGCCGCATAGATCGTACGGAAGGTGATGTACCGAAAGACGTTGAAAAAGGAGTATGTTTCATGTAGCGGATATAAAATATGGAAAAGCATTTCTTCGAACCTTCCTGATGCATCCGCCGTTTTTTTGCGGCGCACCTTACACGGTTTGCCGTTTCAGGTCAAATGCCGCGATGAGACTTGCCGCCACCGCTTCCATTTTCATCTTTCGGGATCCCTTGATCAGGATCCAGTCCCCCTTTTTCAGCCGGGACCGCAGGGAGGAGACAACCTCCTCCGGGTCCTCGAAGAATGTGATCCGCTCCGCCGGAAATCCTCGGCGGACCGCCCCGGCCGCCAGAGCCTTCGTCAGAGATCCCCTGAGAAACAGGTCGTGAATGTTTGCATCCGCGAGGAGCGTCCCGATTTCCTGATGCAACGTTTCCGATTGTTTGCCCAGCTCCAGCATGTCGCCCAGAATTGCAACGGCGCCGCCGCCGCCCCTCAGCCCCTGCAGCGTCTTGACGGCCTCCCGGACCGAGGCGGGATTGGCGTTGTATGCGTCGATGATCAGGAAGGCGCCGTTTCCGAGCCGCCGGATTTCGGTTCTTCCGGGGACCGGGCGGAAGGCGGCGAGGCCCGCCGCGATTTCATGACGATCCAGACCCAGCGCCCAAGAGGCGGCGGCGGCGGCAAGGGCATTGATGACATTGTGCTCCCCGGCGGCGGCCAGGAAAACCGGTATGCCGATTCCGTCGATAACGAGGTTGAATCGAATCCCCTCCGGTCCGGCCGGTTCAATTCGCCGGCCGGTGACGTCGGCGCCCGGGTTGAGGCCGAAAGTAATGCATTTCCCCCGCCATCGCCCGGAGAGGAGACCGATGGCCGGGTCGTCGTGGTTAAGGATTGCCGTGCCCCGTCCGGCCATAACCTCAAAAAGAGACCCTTTTTCTTCCCGGATTGACTCCAGGGAACCGAGCCCTTCAAGGTGGGCGGGGCCGATGTTCGTGATCAGTCCGACGTCCGGTCCGGCGATGGCCGCGAGCGCCGCGATTTCTCCCGGGCTGTTCGTCCCCATTTCGACGACGACGAGTTCATGCTCCTTCCGCAGTTTGAGCAGGGTCAGGGGAAGGCCGATCCGGTTGTTCAGGTTGCCCTCCGTTTTAAGGACGTTCCGTGCGCGCGCGGCGATCGTCGCGACCATTTCTTTCGTTGTGGTTTTTCCGGAACTTCCGGTGATCGCAACCAGCGGGACGGTAAATCGCCGCCGCCAATCGCCGGCGATGCCGCCCAGGGCCCGCAGCGTGTCCGGGACGCCGATCGCCGGCACCGATTCCGGCAGAGCGGCGAGTTTCTCCGCAGCGTTCGCCCGGATGAGAAAACCGGCGGTTCCCCGCTCTGCGGCCTTTGCCAGGCAGTCGTGGCCGTCGAAGTTTTCACCCGTTAGCGCGATGAAGAGGTTTCCCGCGATGAGCATGCGCGTGTCTGTGGAAACGCCCCGGCAGTGCCAGCAGCGGCCGCCCCGGAGCGGGACGCCCTCCGTAGCCTTCAGGATCTCCTCGGCGGAAAGGATTGGAACGGCGTCCGTCATAATCCATGTCTCCCGGTCTGCCACAGCATCAGCCTCTCCCGCGCGATCTTGCTGTCGTCGAAGGGAAGCTTCCGGATACCGACGATCTGGTAATCTTCGTGGCCCTTCCCCGCGATGAGAACGATATCCGCGGTTCCGGAGAGATCGATGGCCGCGGCAATGGCTTCTCTCCGGTCGGGGAGGACCAGGTAGCCTCTCTGCCGGCGTTGTTCCCATTCCGCAATGCCGGAGAATTTCGGCGCCCGGATGCCCGTTTCAATCTCCCGGATGATCTCCAGGGGATCCTCCGTCCGCGGATTGTCCGAGGTCACGATGGTGAGATCGCTATTAGCAGTCGCGGCCTCGCCCATGAGCGGCCTCTTTCCGCGATCCCGATCCCCGCCGCAGCCGAAGACAGTGATAATCCTGCCTGTCCGGAAGGCGGAGAGATTCTGGAGGACCCGTCGCAGGGCGTCGTTCGTATGGGCGTAATCGACAAAAACGGCGGGTTGCCCCGCCGTGCTGACTTTTTCGAGTCGTCCCGGAACCTGGGACAGCCCGGAGATCCCGTTCCGGACAGCCTCGTTGGGGATCGCCAGGGCCCTGGCTGCAGCCGCTGCGGCCAGGATGTTGTAGAGGTTGAATCTCCCTATCAGGGGGGAGGCGATGTCGAGTTCCCCGCCTTCGAAACGGAGTTTTGCCTCGATGCCTCCGAGAGAGAAGCCGAAGGGAGCGGCGGTGAAGTCGCAGAGGCTGTCAAGGCCGTAGGTGAGGCGGCCGCCCGCGGCCTGCAGGATGATCCGCCGACACCAGGGATCATCGCCGTTGAGGATCATCGGCCGGGGGAGATCCTTCCCGCTGCCGGGGAGGACCTCGGTGAAAAAACGCCTTTTCGCCCGGAAGTAGTTCTCCATGGTTCCATGGTAGTCCAGGTGGTCCTGCGTGAGGTTGGTGAAGATCCCCAGGTCGAACGCGCAATCGTCGACCCGGCGCATGGCGATCGCGTGGGACGACACCTCGGCCACGACGTGTGTGACCCCGTTGTCCGCCATTTCCCGAAGGATTCGCTGCATCTCAAAGGATTCGGGTGTGGTGTTCGGTGCGGGGAAACGCTTTTCGCCGTAACGGTAGTTGACCGTTCCCAGGATGCCGACCGAATGACCCGCGGCCCGGAGGATCGACTCCAGAAGATAGGTGACCGTGGTCTTGCCGTTCGTTCCGACCACGGCGATGAGACAGAGGGAGGCGGATGGGTGACCGAAGAAGTTCCTTCCGAGGCGGCCGAGGACCCGGCGGCTGTCCCGGACGCGGATGGCCGTGACGCCGGCGGGGGGGGTAAAATCCCGTTCGTGAATAATGAAGCGGGCGCCGTGGGTCAAGGCGTCGCCGATAAATTCATGGCCGTCCGTCTTGAGGCCGGGAACCGCCACAAAGAGACTGTCTTTTTCGCACTGCCGCGAATGGTAACATATTGAACGGACATTGCCGTCCGGATCTCCCGTGACCCCGAGGGTTTCGATTTCCTTCATCAGCGGCGGAAGTCGCATCGGGCCACCTTTTAAGAACCCATGCCGAAGGTGACGGTGCAGAGGCGGTCCTCCGGCGCGGGCATCCCTGCCGCCGGCTGCTGGGCGGTCGCCCAGCCGCTTCCGACGACACGGATATCCATTCCTTTCTCTCTTGATTTCTTCAGGACCTCGCGGATCGTCATCCCCCGGAAGTTCGGCACGGCCGTATCGTCCGTTTCCACCCCCGTCCGGTCCGTGAGCGGCACCGGTGCAGAAATGAGCCTCACCTTCATGTCGTCGTTAAGGGACTTTTCCTCTTCCGGCTCGGGATTTTCCCGGATGTCCGTCTTGAAACAGGTCAGAAGCTGTTCGCCGATATTCTTGAAGACCGGGGCTGCCGCTACGCCCCCCCATCGGTCCCGTTGCGGTTCGTCCAGGCTGACCAGGATCGCGATCTGCGGTTCCTCTGCCGGGAAGAATCCCATGAAGGAAGTCTTGACCCGCTCCGTCGAATAGATCCGCCGGGCAAAATCAAATTTCTGCGACGTGCCCGTCTTTCCGGCAACGGCGACGTTCACAATGCCGGCGCGGTTGCCGGTGCCGTCTTCCATGCCGACCACGTCGGTCAGGATCGCCGTCAGCCGTTTCGCCGTCTGCGGGGAGATGACCCGGCGGACCACGGTCGGATGATAGGCCTGGACAAGGTTTCCTTTCCAGTCCATGAGCCCCCGGACGATGAAGGGTTTCATCAAGACCCCCTGGTTGGCTACGCTGGAGAGGGCGGTGATCAGCTGGATGGCCGTTACAGAAATCCCCTGGCCGAAGGCGATGGCTGCCGCGTCCACTCGGGTCCATTTTTCCACCGGCCGAAGGAGGCCACCCACCTCGCCCGGAAGATCAATGCCGGTTTTATTGCCAAACCCGAACTTGCGGATGTACTGGTAGAATTTCTCTTTACCGAGTTTTTCCGAAATTTTGATCGAACCGATGTTGCTGGAATACTTGAGAATGTCATGCATGCTCAGGGTGTCGTGACGCTTGCGGTTCGCCTCGTGGAACACCCGGTCGGCGACCGCATAACGGCCGTTTTCACAGTTGAACAGGTCCGTTTCCTTGACGACGCCCTCTTCGAGCGCCGCCGCCGCCAGAAAAGGTTTGAAGGTGGAGCCGGGATCGAAACAGTCGGTGATGGCCCTGTTTTTCCCGGTGGCGGAATTGATTGAGGAAAAACGGTTGGGGTCGAACCCCAACTCGTTGGCCAGGGCGAGGATTTCTCCCGTCCGGGGATCCATGACGATCGCGAATCCTCCCTTGGCCCCCTTGTCCTTCACGGCGGCCTTCAGATGGGATTCCACAAGGTGCTGGATGCGGTTGTCGATGGTCAGGACGAGGTTGTAGTTCTTCTTCTGGACGCTTTCAGGCCTCTCCACGCGGGGGTAAAGCCGCTTTCCCTTGGCGTCCCTCGTCCAGATCAGCTTTTCGGGGGCGCCTTTCAGGTAGCGGTCATAACGCAGTTCGAGCCCTTCCAGACCGGTGGCGTCCATGCCGACGAAGCCGATCAGATGGCCGGCCAGTTCGCCGCTGGGATAGTAACGCTTGGGCTCCTTGATGATGAAGATCCCGTCGATGCCTAACTCCCGTACAAGATTGGCCTGTTCGGGAGCGATTCCCCGGGCGAGCCAGCAGAAATTCTTCGCGCCGGACAGTTTCTTCCGGAGAACCGTCTTGTCCGTCTGCAGGATGGCGGCGAGGGGTTCGGCCACCTCGCCGGGATTGTCGATCTTGGACGGATCGGCGCAGATGGAATCGGCCATGACGGTGGCGGCCATCTTTTCGCCGTTCCGGTCGAAGATGATCCCCCTTTCCGGTTGCAGCGGCAGGGTCCGGGTATGCTGTTTTTTGGCGAGGGCTTTCAGTTCCTTGCCGGACAGGATCTGCAGTTGAAAGGCGCGCGAGGCGAGCGCAATGAAAAGCACCAGGAAGAAGGCCAGCAGGGTGGCAATCCTGAATTTCATCCATTTTCTCGTTTCGCCGGTCATTTCAGTACAATCACCTGTGTTCTTTCCGGATACGTCATCCGCAGCTTCTCCCGGGCGATGGTTTCGATCCTCCGGGGCGATCTTAACGTGGCCAGTTCGACCTTGAGCTTCGTCTGTTCTTCCGCGATCTGTTCCCGGCTGCTCAGCTCCCGGGCGATCTGGTACTCCAACTCCGTCATGTGGATGTGGCTCCATACATAGAGGAGCGCCACCGCCATCAGGACGGAGGCGATGAAGATCCAGGTCGAATATCCGATCCGGCCGGATGCATGCTCCTGCGGTTGAACCGCATGTTTGAGAACCTCTACGGCCTGCATGATTCGATCCTCTCCGCCGTTCTGAGCTTTGCGCTTCTGGCCCGCGGGTTGTCGCGGATTTCATCCTGGCCGGGGACGACGGGTTTACGCGTGACGACCTTCATCGTCGGCTTCCGGCCGCAGGCGCAGACGGGAAGGTCGGGGGGACAGATGCAGCCTTTTTCTGCGGCGCGAAAAGCGTTTTTGACGATCCGGTCTTCCAGTGAG
>JAFGRP010000037.1 GCA_016935075.1 Deltaproteobacteria bacterium
CTCAAGATGGAGACGGTCGTCCTGATCCTCCGGCACATGAAGGGAAAGCCCGCGGGCCAGATCATCGCCCTGATGAAACCCGAATTGGGTGCTCAGGTCGTGGAGAAGCTGAGCCGGATGGATTGAAAACACCCCCCCAGGCAGGATGTCGGCGGAGACCCTCGGCGTCATCTATTCGGCGTTTCATTATGACAAAGGGCACAACAAACCATCGATTTCTAAATGGAAACCTGAAAGCATCCTCCTGCAGGGAGTCAATTCTGTCAAAGCTGTCGGGTACTGGTGCGGCCAAAGGATCGGGTAAAGTGGAAGCAGTGGATGCTGAAGTCAACTGCCAGGGCGGAGAACCCAGAAAGCCAGGGACAAAGGAATCCGACGGCACCTTATGAAGGGTCGCTCATTTGATTTGCAGCAAGAACCTTGACCTCGTCTTCGAGCCGGCCGTCCAGCGTGTCCTTTTCGACTTCGATGTCGTAGCGTGCCTGAAGATTCAGCCAGAAACGCTCGGAAACACCAAAATAACGTGACAGCCTGAGCGCGGTATCTGCACTGATGGAACGCTTGCCGTGAATAATTTCGTTGATGCGCCGCGGATGCACACTCATATCCTTAGCCAATCGGTACTGAGTGATACCCATTGGCTGCAGAAATTCCTCCAATAAGATCTCGCCAGGATGGACAGGCGGGAATTTCTTACTCATTGCGGCCTCCTAATGGCAATCCGTAATCCCAACATCATAAGCGTTTCCTTCGTGCCACCGGAAGCAGACTCGCCACTGCTCGTTGATGCGTATGCTATGCTGACCGGCACGACTGCCGGAGAGTTTTTCAAGCTGATTTCCCGGAGGAACACGTAGATCACCAAGTTCTTCCGCGGCGTCGAGGATCACAGGCAAAGCTTGATTTTGGGGAGAATGCAATTCTTTTGTGGGCTATACCGGGACTCGGTTCCGTGTGTCAATGATCCCTTTTGGGCCCTGCCGCACCTCTTGCGCGAGTTCTTCGGGCCTGCCGTGCCGGTCGAAATCATACCCGCGATCCCTGGCCAACTCGAAGAAGACCATGAGGTCGATGTCCCTGAGTATATCCCGGTAGGGTCCCAGGGGGTGAGCACTGTGTTTGGCCACAGCGCGGCAAACCTCCCGGATATCGGCGTCGTCGCCGAGTTGGCAGACACCGGCGTCGAGCAACCCGGGAAGTTCGGTCATGCCCGCCGCGCGTTCGTTTTCCAGGTAGCGGTATGCCACGCGTTTGATAGCGGACGCCATACGATTTTCATGAATATATTTGGACACCTTGAAATACAGCGCCATGCACAACGCGACGCCGAAGAGGCTCACGGCCACGACATGGATGCCCTCCATCAACCTCACGCCATCCGGCGCCGAGGCGTGCCTGTCGAACAAGACCGCGCCTGCCAAACTGGCGGAGGCCAGCACCCCAACGGCCATTCGTTTCAATACGGTCGAGAAGGCAAAGAGATTCTTCTTCGGCGCGCTGACCCGGTGTGAATGGAACCAGGCGAACCACGACAACATGGATACCAGCCCAACCCACCCGCCAAGGCGCAGATGGCCCGCCTTGGCCAGCTCAACACCGATCAATCCCGGTATCAGAATCACAAAGAAGACGAAGGATCCGGCGTTGATAAACCATTCGCGCACCGGGTGCAGGTTCTTGTCAGGGTCGGGCGGCGCCGGGCGTGCGTTGGGCTCGCCATACATGACAATGTTCTTGATCTGCTGGCCAATCGCAATCAGCTCTTTTTCCCGCGAACTCTCATCGCCCGGGATGATTTCCCTGAAGCGGTCATAAGAACACGCCGGCATTTCCGAGTAGGGCAGGGCAACCGGTTCGTGAAAAAAACGTTTCACGTACATGCCGGTGTCCGTGAACGCCACGCCGTCCTTGCCCGATCCGGAAAATGTGACGAGCACCAGCATCTTTTCATTCTCGGGAATCCGGAAGGATGCGCGGGCATTGGTCTCTTTTTCCCCGGGCATCCGGGGCACCATGTATGTGTTATATTTTCCTTGCAGCCGCTTTTTTAGGAAGGCGAAGATCCGCGCAAGATCGATCGAATGCATTGCCTCGGTCCCACCGGTTGGCGCAACTTTCAGCGCGAGCGCAGCGACCTCCCCGGGTGTTTCAAGCGGCGATGGGGTGGCCGGCCGCCGCAGCGCCGATAGATCACGCATCATTCGCGCGAATCGGAGCATGGACTCCTGACCGCGACAGGGTATCCAGAACCTCATGCCGTCCACGTGGAGAAAACTCGTCTCCGGCTCAAACGTGACACTCTCGATGTCCGCCAGGGCCATGCGCTGCTGTTCATGGGAGTCACGAATATGGAGGGCGTCTTCGCTCAGCAGGATGCCATTCTTTGCGCTCCCAAAGGCAGTGTGGTCCACCAGGACGAGGGCATCTCTCTCCGCCACTGCGGGCGCAAAGCTCTTGACGGCATTCCTGAGTTTTTGGGGCGGGATTTGCGGCGCGAAAAACACATTCACGGCCCTAACGATGGTGGAATGGCGTTTGACGATTTCCCTGACCGACCTGCCTACCGGGTTCTTTCCTTCTTGCAGTGCCCGCAAGTCACGAAGCATCTGCACGAACAAACGTACAGGCTCCTCGCCGGGATGTTCGATGTGGAGAAATTTCATGTCATTCACTTGCAGACCTCTTGGCTTCGTCGCAAGCGCGACCCTATCCATATCCGCGAGAGCGATGCTCTGCGGTTCCTCTCCCAGGTTGCGCACATAGAGGGTGTCTTTTGTCAGCAGCCCGCCGGCCTTCGCACTCCCAAAGAAAGAATTGTCAACGAGGACCAGGGCATCCCCCTCCCTTACGGTGAGTGCAAAGGCCTTGATGGCGTTCCTGAGCTTTCGGGACGGTATATTGGGGGCGAAATAAAAAATGTTGGCGGCTTCGATCCTTGCGGAATATCCCCTGACAATCTCTCTGGCCGGCGTGTTCACGAGGACATCCTCGGTTTTTATTTCCGAAGCTTACTCCA
>JAFGRP010000038.1 GCA_016935075.1 Deltaproteobacteria bacterium
ATGATGGACCTGCATGCCCATGGGAATCGCGGCGCAGACGCGGCCCAGTTCTTCCAGAACGATCATCCTCGCCAGGTAACCCATGCCTACTCCGCCGTAGGCCTCAGGCGTGATAATGCCGGTTATGCCGATCCGGGCCATGGTCTTGAGCAGCTCGACGGGAAACTCCCCCGTCTGCTCCATAGCCTCCACCTTAGGCGAAATCTCACTTTCTGCGAAATCTCTTGCGACCTTGCGCATCAGATTCTCTCTATCCGTCATTTGAAAATCCATGAATTTTCCTCCTCGCCTCGCCAGCCGATAATAGACCGACCGGCCGTCCCATATTATTTATCAAAACCCCGCTTCTTTTTTACAGAAACGATCCGAGCGCCTATGGATTATTGACTTTCTGTCCTCATCGGCCCTTGCCGTAAACCTCACGATCTCTGTTCAATGCTTTCCAAATAATGGATGAGCGCTTTAACGTTTTTATCGAGTTGCCTGTCCGATTTGTCCATGCCGTAAACGACCGAGGCCCCCAGAATTCCGGAAAACAGTATCTCGGAAACATCGGCAGTAGAAACATCCGATCGAATTTCGCCTTTTTCCTTTGCCCAATCCAGGTATTTTTTAATCAGGGCTTTCGTTCTCCTGAATCCATCGCTCAGATGGGAACTCAGATGAGGAAGTTGATCGTCCAATTCAACGGAAAGCGTAATAAATACGCACCCGCCCGGAAAATGGACGGCATCCTTGAGGTAACGGTCTCTGTAATTGACCAGGATCTTTTTGACTTTGTCGATTTGCCGGACAACCTTGTCTACATCCGCCAGATTCTGAACCCGCCAAACTCTCCGTGCTTCGCTCAAAACCGCGGTGAAAAGTTCTTCCTTGCTTTTGAAGTGATTGTAAAAACCTCCTTTGGACATTTTCACTGCTCTCAGGATGTCATTAATAGATGTGTTATTATATCCCTTGAGAGAAAAAAGCTTCAATGATTCGGAAATAATTTTATCTCTTGAAACACTTTTTCTCTTTTTATTATTCATTTTCTTTGTATCTTTCCTTATTATTAAGACAGACCGGTTGGTCTTTAACTACAATAGCCCCTTTTCTCTGTCAAGAAAAATTTTATCAGATAAGATATTTCTGAAAATATGCATAAAATTAGTATATTTGATTCCATCGTCACGGAAGGTTCACAACGGACGTACTTTAATTGTACGTTGAACGGCGAAGGATGAAAGAGACGCAGCAACCGGGCGTTTCAAAAGCCTGCTGATATGGATAAGCGATCGCTCGGAAAAAACCGAAAGAAATAAAGTGAAAACCGCAAAAGAAGGCAGGGAAGGGGGATCATCCGCATAGGCGAGGAGGAGGGCGCCTGGACCTCACGGATGATCCCCCTGTTGTTGTTCTGGTTTAGTGGTGGCTACAATCCCGGACATCCAAACCATCCCGGACCGCCCGGCTCCCCGAAACCGAAACCGCGCATGGGCCTGAATTCGTGCCTGGGACCGAACCGGGGCCTGGGACCAAACCCATACATGGAAGCGCGCTTGTTCATGAAAACGCGGCGCTCCCCGAGGAATTTTATCTTATCCCTCTGTTCAGGCGTGAGAATCTTCGCGGCTTCCAGATAAAAGGCCGTCGTTTTGTCCTCTATCTGATCCCGGAGGGTCCGCATCTCCTTCTGGGCCGCCAGGATCTTGGCCTGATCCGGATTCGGTTCCAGCCAGAGTTTCCGGATCTCATCCCGTTTGATGAACGTCTGTTCCTGAAGGGGTTTTATCTCTTTCAACTGGGCATCCCGGATCTCTCTGATCTTCGCCGTCTGCTCCGCCGTCAGGTTCAACCCGGCCGGCCCCTGAAAGCCGCCCCGCGGGCATGGACCGTAACCCGGACCCCGCCCACAGCCGAAGGCGAAGGCGGAGGTTGCAACCGCCGCCACAAAGAACACAGCCATGACCGTCAACATTGCTTTTTTCATTTTCACTCTCCCTGAATATCTTTTTAAATCCGTTTTTCATCGAAACCCGATTGCGGTTCGCGGGCTCCGTTTTGCCTCTTTTCACAGCAACAGCCATGCCAAAACACCTCTGAAGTGATAACATATTGAAATGGTAAATCTATTCTGTTTTTCTGCTGAACCGCACCACGGCCTTCCCCGGTCCGTCACAGAAAGATGTGGATCATAAGTATCCGATTGTGGTATCCAGTTGCGTAACAAGTATCCAGCTTATTCGAAAGGGACCGCATGAACGGCAAGCGATACGGAAAGAAACGCCTTTGGGTGGTGATCCCGCCCTGGCTGATCATCGGGGCGGTCGTGATCCTCGTTCCGGTCTTCATCTTCATGACCGTCGAGAACATCAACCGGCAGAAGGAGCAGACGACCCGCCTCCTCGTGGAAAAGGGGGCGGCCCTGATCCGTTCCTTTGAGGCGGGCGCCCGAACGGGGATCGGGCTGCACTGGGGCGGCTTCCAGCTCCAGAAACTCCTCATGGAGACGGCCGAGCAGCCGGACATCGACTACCTGATCGTCACCGACACCCGGGGAACGATCCTGGCCGACAGCGACCCCCTGAGGATCGGCGCGATCTACGGCCAGGACCTTGACCTGGCGAAGATCGCCGGTTCCGCAAAGCTCGCCTGGCGGCAGGCGCCGAACAGCGAAGGGGCGGACACCTTCGAGGTCTATCGCCGGTTTGCACCGACGAGAGATCCCCTTCCGCGTTTTCCCAATCCCTTTTCGGTCCGATCGCTGCCGGACGCCCCACCCCCCGGATCTTTGAAATCTCCCCCGGCGAAACCGCCGGCAGCGTCAGAATCAAGGCCTCCCGGCTTCGTCATCTTCGTCGGCCTGAACATGGGGCCGATCACGGCGGCCCATGAGGAAGATATCCGCCATACGATCTGGATGGCCGTCCTCTTTATGCTCATCGGCTGCGCGGGGATCATCTCGCTCCTCCTCGCCCAGGGATACCGCGCGGCGCGGCGCTCCCTCTCCCGGATCAAGGCCTTCTCCGACAGCCTGGTCGAGAACATGCCGATCGGCCTGATCGCCACCGACGCCGGGGGAAAACTGAGCGCCTTCAACCGGACAGCGGAGGCGATCCTCGGAAGCGCCGCCGGGAAGACCCTCGAGAAGCCGGCCGAAGAGATCCTTCCGGAGAGCTGCCGTGGGCTTTTCCGGACGCTCGCCCGCGAGCGGCGACTCATCGAGCGGGAAATCGATTGCGCCGTGGCGGAAGGCCGGACGATCCCCCTGTACGTGATCGCAACGACGCTCCTGGAGGAAAACGGCGACTTCGTCGGCCACGTCATCCTTTTCCGGGACATGACGGAGCTTCGGCGCCTCGAAGACGAAATTGCCCGGAGCCGTCGCCTCGCCTCCCTGGGAAGCCTCGCTGCCGGCATTGCCCACGAGATCCGGAATCCGCTCAGTTCGATCAAGGGATTCGCCACCTGGTTCCGGGAACGCTACCGGGACAATTCCGAAGACCGGGAGACGGCGGAGGTGATGATCCGCGAGGTGGACCGGCTGAACCGCGTCATCACGCAACTCCTCGAATTCGCGCGGCCGCTGGCGATGAACCGCGTCCCGACCCTCCTCTCCGCGGTGATCCGCCACGCCCTGAAAATGGTCGAAGGCGAGGCCCGCAAGAAGGGGGTCGCCCTCGAAACGGACCTCTCTGCGGAGATCGGCGAGAGTCCCCTCCCCCTCGACGCCGACCGGATGACCCAGGTGTTCCTGAACCTCTGCCTGAACGCCATTGCGGCAATGGAGGCGGGGGGCGTCCTCCGCGTCTCCCTCGCCCAGCGGGACGAACGGACCGTTGGGATCACGATCGCCGATACCGGCGCCGGCATCCCCAATGAGGATCTCCCCCGGGTCTTCGATCCCTATTTCACAACCCGATCGTCGGGAACGGGTCTCGGGCTGGCGATCGTTCATAAGATCGTCGAGGCCCACGGAGGCGAGGTCCGTCTGGAGAGCGAACCCGGAAAAGGCACGACGGCAACCATTCTTCTGCCGAAAAAAACGGAAATCGAAAGGATAACCCCTTCATGAAGACGCGACATTCCATTCTCGTGGCGGATGACGACCTTGCCCACCGGACGATGCTCCGGACGCTCCTGTCGGGCTGGGGCTATGCGGTCACGGAGGCGGATGACGGCGGGAGCGCCGTCGCGGCGGTGCAGAGCCGGCCCTTCGACCTGATCCTGATGGACATCCGGATGATCAAGGTTTCCGGACTCGCGGCGCTGGCCGAGATCAAGGCATTCAACCCGGCGATCCCCGTCGTCATCATCACGGCCTACGCCTCCGTGGAGACGGCCGTGGAGGCGCTCAAGAAGGGGGCCTATGATTACCTGACGAAGCCGCTCGATTTCGACGAGCTCCGCCTCGCCCTGGAGAGGGCGATGGAGCACAGCCGGCTCAAAGAGGAGAACCGTCTCCTGAAGGAGAGCCTGGGCGACCGCTTCGACCGGCGGAACCTGATCGGGCGCTCCGCCACGATGACCCGGCTTCTGGACACCGCAGCCCAGGTCGCCCCCTCGGAGGCGACGGTCCTCATCACCGGTGAATCCGGCACCGGCAAGGAGATGATCGCGGGACTCATCCACTTCAACAGCCTGCGGAAGGAACGGCCATTCATCAAGTTCAACTGCGCCGCGATCGCCGAGACCCTGTTGGAATCCGAGCTCTTCGGACACGAGAAGGGAGCGTTCACCGGGGCCGACCGGCGCAGGGAAGGGAAGTTCCGCCAGGCCGACGGGGGGAGTCTTTTTCTCGACGAGGTAAGCGAGATGTCCCTCGGGATGCAGGTGAAGCTCCTGCGCGTTCTCCAGGAGCGGGAGATTACCCGCGTCGGCGGCGAAGAGGTGATCAAGATCGATGTCCGCCTCATCGCAGCGACGAACCGGGACCTCCTGACGGAGATCGCGACCGGGCGCTTCCGCGAGGACCTCTTCTACCGGCTGAATGTCGTCACGTTGCGCGTCCCGCCGCTCCGGGAGAGGATCGAGGACATTCCGCTTCTGTCCCAGAATTTCCTCGCCCGCTTCGCCGGAAAGAACCATAAGACGATCCAGGGATTCACGCCGCAGGCGATGGATCGTCTGCTTCGCCACCCCTGGCCCGGAAACATCCGGGAGCTGATGAACGCGGTGGAACGGGGGGTCGTCCTCTCCCAGGGGAAGTACCTCGACGAGGCGGATCTGGCCCTGATCCCGCCGGAGACGGCGGCCGCCGCGGAGCCGTCCGTTTTTCCGAATCTTTCCGAAACGGCCGCCGCTGGAAAATGGGGACACGATGCGGCATCGTGTCCCCATTTTCCAGCGGAAGGGGGAATCCCGGCGGGACAGACCGGCGGCGGTGCAGTCGCCGGAGACACCTCCCTCGAGGAGGTGGAGCGGAAGACGATCCTCCGGACGCTCTCCGCCGCCGGCGGCAACAAAAGCGAGGCCGCCCGCCGCCTCGGCATCACCCGCCGGACCCTCCATCAAAAACTTCGAAAATACGGTGTGATGTAATGGGCAGCCCGGTTCAAATCATTGCGTCCAAATAATTGCGTTTACAAAAGTTTAAAAAAGTTTAAGATGTTACGGGGATTAAGAAAGGATCCGTGAGCAAACATGCAGGCAGAGAGCGAATATGAAGGCAGAGACGCCGTCACCGTTGTCATTCCGGCGCTGAACGAGGCCCTGACGATCGGTGACATCATCGAGAAAACGAAACCCTTCACGTCGGACATTCTGGTGGTGGACGGCCATTCTCCGGACGGAACGGCCGAAATCGCCCGGTCTATGGGCGCCCGCGTCGTCTTCGACCACGGGAAGGGCAAGGGAGAGGCGATCCGTTCCGTGATCCTCCACCTCGATCGGGAGATCACGGTCTTCATCGACGCCGACGGCTCCCACGACCCCGACGACATCCCCGCTCTCATCCGGCCCATCCTTGAAGGCAGGGCCGATCACGTCTCCGGATCCCGCCTGATCGGGGGCTCCAGCGAGCTTCACGGCGGATTCGACGAATGTTTCCGCCTGATGGGAAGCTCGCTGATCACGGCCTGCATCAACCACCGTTTTCATGTCTGCCTTTCGGAAAGTCAGAACGGCTTCAGGGCGATCCGGACGGCGGTCCTCCGGGATCTGGATCTGCAGGAAAACATCACGACGATCGAACAGGAGATGATCATCAAGACCCTGAAGAAGGGATACCGAATGGCCGAGGTCCCCTCCCATGAACACAAACGGAAGGCGGGATACTCGAAGATCAGCATCCGGAAGGTCGCCTTCCGTTACGTCTATACCATGATCAAGTACCTTTATTTCTGAAATGTCCGATATTCTTCTCTTCAACCCGCCGGCGCCGGGCGGCCAGGGCTATACACGCGAGGGGCGCTGTACCCAGGAGGCGGGCGTCTGGGGAACGCAGTGGCCGCCTCTGACGCTGGCGACGGCCGCGGCTCTGCTCAGGCGGGACGGCCACCGTGTGACGCTCCGCGATTACCCCGCGACGGGCGCCGGTCTGCTTTCCCTCACGGACGATCTGCGGACGCTTCGGCCCGGGTTTGCGATCTGGAGCACGGGGACGCCGACACTTTCCTCCGACCTCGACATCGCCCGCGTCGTTCGCGGAAATTCACCCGCATCCGTGACGGCCGTGATCGGAACGCATGTCACGGTCCGGCCGGAGGAGGCACTTTGCGAGCCCGCACTGAAAATCGTTGTCCGTGGAGAACCGGAGGGAATCATCCGCGAACTTTGCCGGTGTGCCGGTGCGTTGGCGGATGTTCCGGGGATTTCCTGGCGCGACGATGACGGTGCGATCCGCCACAACCCGGACGCCCCCTGGCTCGACCCCGACACGATCCCGGCGCCCGACTGGGACGGTCTCGACTGCGACGCCTACCGGCTCCCCCTCAAGGGGCGAAGATTTCTGATCGCGGCACCGGTGCGCGGCTGTCCTTATCGTTGCGCTTTCTGCACCGCTCCCT
Organism: Deltaproteobacteria bacterium; assembly: GCA_016935075.1. Taxonomy (GTDB): domain Bacteria; phylum Desulfobacterota; class Syntrophia; order Syntrophales; family UBA5619; genus UBA5619. The sequence goes on from JAFGRP010000038.1 coordinate 6,990, forward strand.
TATATTACGGGTCCCGGCTCCGCCGCCGACCCGTGGCGCAGGTGGTCGACGAGATGGCCGGAAGCATCTCCCGTTACGGCATCCGGGAGTTCTTCATCTGGGCGGACACCTTTACCGCCGACCGCCGTTACGTTCAGGAACTCTGCCGCTTCATCCTGGCCAAAGGGCTCCGGATCTCCTGGACCTGCAACAGCCGGGTGGACACCATCGACGAGGAGACGCTCCGGCTGATGAAGCAGGCGGGGCTCTGGATGATCAGTTTCGGCCTGGAGTCGGGAAACGACGCGATTCTGGCGGCATCGGGGAAGGGGATCACGGCGGCGCAGTCATGCGAGGCCGTGCTGATGGCCGATAGCCTCGGGATCCGGACGGCCGGCCACTTCATGTTCGGCCTTCCGGGCGAAACGGAGGAGACGATGGCCCAGACGCTGACCCTGGCCCTGTCGCTGCCGCTCGATATCGCCCAGTTCTACGCGGCGACCCCGTTTCCCGGGACGGCGCTGTATGACGACGCCCTCCGGGAAGGCTGGCTGAACGGGGCGGGAAAAGGGGGGGCCTTTGCACAGAACAGCGCGGTCATGGAGCTTCCGGGCCTGCCCGCAGCGCGTGTGGACGCCTTCCGGCGCGAGGCCTACCGGCGGTTCTACCTGAGGCCCCGCGCGGCAGCACGCGTGCTCTCGATGACGGAGCCGGGCGCCCTGGCCGGCATGGCGCCCCTGTTGCGCCGCTTCCTCCGCTGGATGCGCTGACCCAACGGGCCATTGGAAGGAAAACGGAATGTTCGACGAACGGATGATTCTGGGAATCTGGGACGGACATGATGCGGGCGCCGCACTCGTCGCCGGCGAAAAGATTCTTTTTGCCGTGAACGAGGAGCGGCTCACGCGCCGCAAACTGGAGGTCGGCTTCCCCCGTCTTTCCATCGGCGCCTGCCTGGAACATGCCGGCCTCGTCCCGGCCCAGATCCGGACCGTCGCCGCCTCGACGACCGACCCCGCCAAGACACTGACCCGGCTCTTCCCCCGCCTCAAAGAGGAATACTACCTCATCCGCCGCCGGAAGATGGCCCCCCGCCGGGCCGACCCCTTCAAGAAGGCCTTCAAGTACCGCTTCACGGAACTCGCCCCCAACGCGATATCCGGAATGCTCAGCCGCGCCTGGCTGGAGCGGCAGTTGCAGGCGATCGGTTTTGCGGATTTCCGCCTGGAACTGGTCGACCACCACTTCGCCCATGCCTCGGCGGCCGCCCTATGCTGCGGCTTTCCGGAAGCGCTGATCCTCACGCTCGACGGCGTCGGCGACGGCCTCTGCGGCTCACTCCGGACCTGGAAAGGGGGCGATCTGTCGCTTCTGGCCGCCCTCCCCGCCCGGAGGTCGCTCGGCATCTTCTTCGAGCACGTGACGAACCTCATGAACATGCGCGAGCTCGAGGACGAAGGGAAGGTCATGGCGCTGGCGAACTTCGCATACCCGATTCCCGACGCCGAGAATCCGATGATGGACATCATCGGGACAAAAGGGCTCGATATCGTCTCACCCTACAGCTCTACGGAGATGTTCCGCCGGCTGCGCGGCATCCTCTGGCGCTACCCGTCGGAGCAGTTCGCCCACATGGCCCAGCGGGTCCTCGAAAAGAGCGCCGCCGACCTGGCCGAAGAGGCGCTGAAACGGACGGGACTGAAACGGATGGCCGTCGCGGGAGGCGTCTTCTCCAACATCAAGATGAACATGCGGCTCGTCGAGCTGCCCGGCCTGGAGCGTCTTTTCGTCTTCCCCCACATGGGCGACGGCGGGCTCGCCATCGGGGCGGCGCTTGCCGCAAACCGGACACTTCACGGGGAATCGGCGTGCCGGCTTGACGACCTCTACCTCGGTCCGGCATACGCGACCGAAAAGATCCCGGAGTCTGTTGGGGGCGAATTTCGCATCCACCGCACGGATGACCCCGTCGCCGAGGCCGCGCGCTTCATCCTCGCCGGCGAGATCATCCTCTGGTTCCAGGGGCGCATGGAGATCGGCCCGCGGTCGCTCGGCCACCGGAGCATCCTCGCCCGTCCCGACAACCGGGCGATCAAGGACCGCCTGAACCTCCTGCTCAAGAAGCGGGTCTGGTACCAGCCCTTCTGCCCCAGCATGCTCGTCGAGGACGCCCCCGCTCTTCTCGAAACGCAGGGGCAGGAGATCCGGGACAACCGCTTCATGACGATGGGCTTCCGCGTCCGTCCGGAACGCCTTCCCCTCATGGAGGGGGTGATCAACGTGGACGGCACCTGCCGCCCGCAGTTCGTCGGCGATGAGGCGCCGCGATACCGCGCGCTGCTCCGGCGCCTGAAGGAGACACTGGGATTCGGCGTCGTTCTGAACACGAGTTTCAACCTGCACGGAGAACCGATGGTCTGCGCCCCCGGCGAGGCCGTCGAGATGCTCCGGAGGACGGGAATCCGCTATCTTTTCATGGAGGATTGGCTCATTGAAAACAAGCGTGCAGAAAATCATTGAGAGCCGTTTTTTCGTTCCCGCAGCCGCGGTTTGCTATTTGTTCCTGGCGGGCGTCCTGTTCGGCGTGATCGGCTTCCGGAACAAGGGGGCGATCGAAATCCTGCTGACACAGCTTGTATCGAAGATCCTCTGGATCGATTTCCTGCTCATCCTGATCGCCGTCCTCCTGTGCGGCCGGGACATCGCGGGGGCTTTCAGGGCGCTGTTTGCAGCCGTCCCCTCCCGCCAGGGTCTTCACCCGGACGCCGTTTCCCCTCCCTCCGCATCCCGCCTCGGGCGTCTGAACCGTCCGGGAGTCTGGCTCTTCGTGATCCTGGCCGGCGGCATCCTCCTCGTCTCGCAGGTTGCCCCGCAGGTGCACCGGGTCTACTTCGACGAAGACATCTACGCCAACATGGCCCAGAACATCGCCTTCACCGGTCAGACCGGCATGGCGAACTACGGCAGCTTCGAGTACGGGGAGTACTTCGTCCACTGGCTCGGCTACAACAAAGACCCCAGCGGCTGGCCCTTCCTGATCAGCTTCGCCTTCCAGCTCTTCGGGACCGACGAAACCCTCGCCTTCTACCTGAACAATCTCCTCTTCGCGGGCGGCATCCTCATCGTTTTTTTCATCGCAAGACTGCTCGCGGCAGGCACGTTCGCCGGCCTGATCGCGGCCCTCGTTTTCGCAGCTATTCCCCACAACCTGATCTGGTCGAACACCGCCGCCGTGGAAACGTCGGCCGCCTTTTTTGCCGGCCTTGCGGTCCTCTGCACGCTCGTCTATCTCCGGACGCGCGCGGCGAGGCACCTCTTCCTGCTGGCGGCGGTCCTCCCGTTTGCCTGTTACATGCGTCCGGAATCGTCACTGATCGCGCTCTGGACATTTGCGGCCGTGTCGGTCAACCTGTTTTCAGTCCCTTCCGATCCCCATCACCCCCTCCGGCACCCTTTCGCGACGCGCCCTTTCTGGGCAGCAGGGCTTTTCGCCTTTGCATTCATCATCCCGATGATCTGGCACTTCTTTGTCATGAGCGGCCAGTCCTGGGGTGCGCCGGGTGCGAAGTTTTCAGCCTCTTTCTTCCCGAACAACCTGGCGGTGAACGGTTTCTATTTTCTGAACAACAAGGCATTCCCGATCCTGTTCACGCTGCTGGCGCTGGCCGGTCTGGCGGCATGGAAAGGTCAGCCGGCGCGGGCCGGCGGGAAGATTGACCCCCAAGGTGTTTTTCTGATCCTGTTGTGGTTTCTGTTGTTCTGGGGGATTTTTCTGTTCTTCTACGCGGGGAGTTACAAGTACGGCGCCGATGTGCGTTTCGCCCTCGTCTGCTTCATGCCGCTTTCGGTGCTGGCGGGTCTGGGCGGTAATGCGCTGCGGGAATGGGCAGGCAAGGATGCCTCGGTAGAAGATGGAGATACGGAGATGAATATAGAACAGCGGGACCAGGCGGAGAAACAGAGTGGCGCCGCCTTTTCGACCCCCTTTCAAGGCCAGGAAGCGGCCGTGGACGGCAGGGCGGTGCTACAACCGGATTACCGGCGTCCTTTCACGGCGCTTCTGATCCTGCTTCTGCTCTTTGGCTGGTTGAAGTTTGTGCCGCTCATCCGGCTGGTGGGGCAAGAGGCCTGGGGCGCCCGGTATGACCACCGGTATTCACATGAATTCATCAAAAAAATACCGAACCGGTCCATGGTCGTGACCCATATCCCGACGATGTTTCTCTTGTGGGGGCAGAATGCGATCCAATCCTACGCCGGAATCAACAACCCCGACCTCATCCGGGACCTGATGATCCGGTACAACGGACACGTCTATTTTCACAAAAATTACTGGTGCAACGCATTGAATGATGCCAACCGGATCATCTGCGACGGGATGGCTCAGCGCTACGACCTCGAACCGGTGGCCGTCGCCCGCGAGCAGTCGTACGAGTACGGCCTCTACCGGATGAGCTTTAAAAAATAAGGGTAAGGACGGAAATGCCCGCTCCCCCCGAATCGTGATTCGATCAGGAAGGTGAGACCTGGCTTGAAAATCTGATCCCTGTGCGCGCTGGACCTTTTTCGACCCTGCGCCTCCTCGCTTCGCTGAATGGAAAATGGGGAAAATGGGGACAGCTCCCTATTTTCTAATGGAAAATAGGGAGCTGTCCCCATTTTCCTTAACAGGCGCTGCGCTGCGGGGGTAGGGTGCCCCGAAAAATCTCCAATGCGCGCTTTAAGGGATCCGATTTTCAACCTGCGCAAAGGTCTCGGATTTACTTGACCGTCCCCGCCGCGGTTCCGGTGAAGGAGTTGGGACCATTGGCTCCGGCAACACCCGGCGTAATGACGCCCGCCGCCGCGCCGCGCATCTCGGCGATCGGAATCGTTGCCGGTGCACCTGCGGGCAGATAGAGAGGACTCGGCCGTGTGGCGTCTGTGGCGCTCCGCGTCAGAATCCCGCCCGTATCCGTTGTGCCGTTGTTGTAAAGTGCGGCGCCCCAGGTGTTGTTCGCCGTGCTCCAGTTTTTCACCTCGAACGTGTGCGTCAGCCCGGCCAGATCGCCGGAGCTGGTCAGCTGAATCTTCGGGTACAGCAATGGATCTGATAAATCTGGATTCGTCGTGTAGCTCCCGTAGACGCTTCCCGTCGCCCAAATGCGGGGGGCGGCCTCGTTCTGGAAACGGAAGAACTTGATCCCGTCCATGTTCACGTAGAGGTTTCCGTTGTTGCCCTGCAGGTTCGCCATTCCCACGTCGAAGGCGGGGATCTTCATCGCCTTTTCGAAGTTTGCCCGGTCTGCGTCGCCGGTAAAGGCCCGGCCCATGAACGCGCCGGTCTCCATCTGGCCGCCCTGCATGAGGGCCTTCCAGGTATTCGCATCGTTCGGATCGAAGAGTCCCTTGACCGCGCCCCCCGTCACGACTGTATGGGTGACGCCGGGTGTCGAATCGTAGATCTCCCAGACCGCCCGCGCACCCGCCATGGTCCCGGTGGAGACGCCGTTCACCGGCGCGGCCATGTCAATGCTCATGTATTCGGCTCCCCCGTGTCCGCCGTGCGTATTCGGGTCCGTCTCGTAGGCCGTCAGGAATTTCTCGGTCGAACCCGCCGTTCCCCCGTAGGTTCCATAGGCCATGCCGTTCCAGACGGCCCATGCCTGTCCGGAAATGGACTTCGATTCACCATCGAAGGAATCCAGGCTGGCGACACCGCCCGATTCTACAGTCACATCGAGATCAACGGGGTTGTATACCTTCCCCATTTCACCGGTCTGCACATATGACACGAAGTTGGCGTCCGTGATGGCGGGATCGATGTTGCCCATCTCGTAGGCCTTGAGTGTGATGCCATCCGCGGACTCCCACAACCCAATGGAGGGATGGGCCGCGCCGAAGACATCGCTGTAGAGGACACCCCCCTTGCCTGACTTGCCATAGAGGGCCCTCAGCCAGCCGGAGAGGTTGTTCATGTCATCCCCGGCCAGGCCGAACAGCCCCTTGTAGGCCCCGCCGATCGACGAATAGGAACCCTCGATGCCCGATGCGATCCACAAAAACGGCGCATCTCCGGGGCTGTAATGGTACTCTCCCATCAGCCGCAGGTCGCTCGTCCTGTCTGTCCAGAAATTAAAGTTGGTTGCGCCCATCAGGCCCCATAACGGCCAGCCGGTCACATAGCCGCTGAAGGCCAGCGGCTGCACGTTCGCGTACGCCCCCACGCCGGCTGCCTCCCATGTGCCTGTATCGGGATCGCCCGGAACCAGGTCGCCGAACGTCCCCATGATCCCGCCGTAGGCGCCGGTCTCCATTTCGCCGATGGACCGCTCCGTCAGGAAACGCCCCGATGTCAGGTTTGCGGCGATGCGGTATGCGCTCCAATCGGTTACGTTCAGGTCGCCGATCCAGAAGCCGTATTCGGCACTGCCGTCTTCGTAAAAGAAATCTCCGCCGATCTTTGTCCCGAAGGACGACACAGGCGCCCCCGTATAGGTGCCGCCCAGGTCCATGTTCCAGATCCCCCATCCCGGGGTCTGGGCGATGAGCCCCATCGTCTTTCCATATCCGACATCCGTTTCTACGGTATAGCCGTTGGAGATTCCGACCTTCCCGTGGAACTCGCCGAAGAGGAGATCTTCGGCCGAAAGAAGATCCAATCCGGCGCTGGTGGCGCCCGGGGCCGCGGCGGAGGCCAGATACCCCGATGCCCGCCACATTTCGATCCCAGGGTAGTAGGCGCCCGTGATCACGTCACCCGCGCCCGTATCATCGCTGCTGTAAAGCCAGCCGGCGGTACCGTCCGAACGGGTGTAGAGGCTCAGCGTCCGGGCACTCTCGATGGCCCCTCCGTTCCAGACGCCGACGAAGTAGCCGTTGTGGACGCCGTCGTTGGGATCCGTGACGACATCACCGATCCAGCCCTGGAATGACCAGGGTGACCCCCCGTACATGAGCGACGGCTCGCGGTAGTCGCCCTCGTAGGCAGAATAGTACCCCATGAGCTTCACGGGCGCCGCCGCGGTAAGGAACGGGTTGGCCAGGGAACCGGCCAGGCCGTCGATCGTCCCGCCGAACTTCCAGTCATTGAGCCCGCCATAGTATTTGAGGCTTCCCGACGAAATTTCCCCGGAGAGTTCCAGCGGAAACCCCTGATAGGTCCCGATGCTCTCTCCGATCCAGGTACCGGCGCCGGCGGATGTTTCGGTGAAGAGGCCGTAGAAGGGCCCCGAGATCGGCCCCATGCGGTTCCCGGTCAGATAATAGCCATCCAGGGCGCCGCTGATCGTCCCGTAACCTTCTCCCTCGACATCCCATGTGCTGCCGATGTCGGCCAGCCAGTAGCCGATGTCGCTCAACTCCAACCCGAAATACCCGTCCCCGCCGGTCGTCGCCTGCCATGGAACCGAGCCGGTCAAAGGCCTGCCGGTGTAGGAGTTCGGCGATTCAGCCCCGCCAAGCTTCATGTTGTAGACCCCGAATGGGAGGCTTACAAGCACTTCGCCGTACTGCTCATATCCGAGGAACTTGGTCAGTCCGTAGAAGTGGGTGCCCTGGATGCTGCCCGTGGCAACCCCGCCGACGTCGAAACTCCCCGTCAGAAGCCCGTCGAGCATACTGCCGTAAATCCCGGCGGTCGAAATATAATCATCGAAATCATCGGGCACCAGGTCCGGAAGGTCCGTCATCGTCAAACCGGCGTCGTCATTAATACCCCACATGCCGGACCGTTCACTGCCGGAGGCCGCCATCTCATAGAAGGAGCCGATTATATTGCCGGTAACCAGGCCGGCCGTACCGTCCTCCCTGTAGTAGACGGCCGCAATGGACCCCGCTATGGAGGGCTCATCCGACTTCTTCCAGGACCCGCCGCCGAAAGCCCACAGGCCTCTGTCGACCTCCGTACGCCCTGCGGTGTCCAGATCGGCGTTCCAGAGGTAGGGCCCGCCGTAACCCTCGGCGCCGTTGCCGTTATCGACGTACTCGCCCATCGCTACGAAGGTATTATCCAAATCCCCGCCTTCCATGATGCCGAAGCAGCCGCCCCGGGGACCGTACACGGAGATCACCCCGCCGTTGTTGTACAACAGGGTGTGATGCCAGGTGCCGCCGAAGTCGGTGAAGGTCCCGCTGTAGGTCCCGACGCTTTGACCGATCCACGTCCCGCTCGTGACACCGGTTCCGCTATTGGTTCCGTCATACGGTCCCGAAAAGCCTCCCACCTGGCAGGGGGTAACGTAATCCCCTAAAACATAGCCTCCCAGAACGCCCTGCGCCGACCAGGTCCCGTCGTTGATGCTCCCGCCCCAGTAGCCCGTCCCCGACAGATCTCCCGTCATTGTACCGCCGACGAGGGCACCCCATGCAACCTCTCCGTCCGGTTTGTTGGTGAATGTCCCACCCAGACTGAGGCTGTAGATCCCCCAGGGGAGGCTTTCCCTCCCCTCCGTTCCCACGTTCTTCGCAAAATACGCGGTCATGCCGCCCGGCCCGGAAACGCTTCCGGTCAGGGACCCGGATTCATCGGCGCCGATCGTCCCCGTCAGCGTCCCTTCGAGGCATCCCAACTCCACGGTGACAAGATCCGTTGACAAAAGCTCCCCGAATTGGAGATCGGGAACGGTTTTCGTCAGGGTTCCCTCGTCCAGCCATATCGAGGGATCGGCCGTCGCCAGGGGGCCGGTCAGCCAGCCCGCTTCGCTGCGGTCCGTAGACAGGTAGAGCAGCGAGAGCGTCCCCTGTTTCGCACTGGATGCGCCGTTGACGATCCCGCCCGTGAAGCCATTGACGTATCCGCCGCCGAGTCCTCCATTATACGCGCCGTTCAGGCTTCCCTGGTCAGTGTCGTAGCCGGTGACCGGGCCGTTCCAGAGGAGGTTCTTTCCGCTGTAGGCCTGGTCGCCTAGGGCGATCCCGCCGTGGTACAGGGCGGTGGTGCCTGCGTCGCTCCAGGGAAGGACAAGGGAACCGAGGATGGCGTTAAACGTACCCGCATTCGCCCAGACACCATTATTGTTCGCACAGAGAGCAACGCTTCCCGCCTCGCCCGCGAAGGCGAGCCTGTCGAGCTGGTAGTACCCGACCCCCACGGTTTTATAGACCCCCGCTTCGTCGTAGGTCCCGAGCCCCCTCACCATGGCGCCGCCCAGGTAGCGGTCATCCATATAGAGCCATCCGCCTTGGAACTGGGTATGACCCGCCCCGTCATCCATCAGCGTGAAGACCGCTTCCCCGCTCATGCTTTTGGCGATCCACGAATCGTATACATATGTGGCCCACGGGGACGAGAAGCTCGCATGCGAGGTATTGCCGTAGGCCCCGTAGTTGCCGATCCCCCAGACGGCAAGGACGCCGCCTGAGGCCGTGGTATACCCCTGGAGCGAACCGTACGGTTCCTCGCTCAAGCCCTCGAAACCCAGATAGCCGTCGTCGATCGTCTTGAACTGGAAGACGGGGAAGTCGAACGTCGTCATGGGGGCACCGGTGGGATAAACCGCCGGATCGATGCTGAAAACGGACGCGCTCTTGTAGAGCCCCCCGTTGGCCGTCAGGCTGCTTTCCGTGACCGTTCCGGACACATCGCCCCAGATCAGGCTGATGTTGTTGCCGATTCGGGTGATCCCCTGGACAAGCCCCAGCCAGGAACCGGGCAGGCCCGCGAGGTAGGCGTCATAAGTCCCTCCGTAGCCCCCGTCCACCACATCGCTCATCATCCCCACCGAGGGCCCGGCCGGATCCGTCAGCGTCCCCGTCAATGAAATGGTGCCGGAATTGTACTGGTCAATGTTCGAAGTAACGCCGCTGATCGTGATAGAACCGGTCGCTACCACGGTGGTCGTCACGGTCGTCGGTACCGTTGTCGTCACGGTCGTCGGCACTGTTGTGGGCACGGTCGTCGGCACTGTTGTGGGCACGGTCGTCGGTACCGTCGTCTCCACCGTAGTTGAGACGGTCGTGGGTACTGTTGTCGGCATCGTCGTTGGAATCGTTGTCGGGACGGTCGTCGGCACCGTTGTCGGAACGGTCGTCGGCACCGTTGTCGGGACCGTCGTCGGGACCGTCGTCGGGACGGTCGTGGGTACTGTTGTCGGAACCGTCGTCGGGACGGTTGTCGGCACCGTCGTCGGGACCGTCGTGGGCACGGTCGTTGGAACCGTTGTCGGCACCGTCGTCGGAACGGTCGTCTCTGCCGTTGTCGTGGAGATCGTCGACTGAATCGTCGTAAAGATCGTCGTATAAATCGTCGACGGAATCGTCGAAAAAATCGTTGTGAAAATCGTCGTCATAACCATCGGAACCGTCGTCGGCGCCACGGTCGTCGCCGCCGTCGTCTCCGTGGTGGTCGCCGTGGTCGTCTCCGTGGGCCCCGTATCCGTAATGTGCTTCTGCAATTCGAGGAGGGTGGAAGGCTGGATGATCGGCAACTGGTTGGCCGCCATCACCATGATCGCCTGTCCGACGGTAACGTACTTAACCATCTGGGGCATGTTGCGGTTGTAGCCGTAGATGGTCCCCGCCTGCGGCACAAAACCGCTCACCCCGTTGACGAAAAATGAGAACCAGTTGGTCCCGCGAACCCCGCAGACGGACGTCGGGGTGCGGACCTCATACCGGGCGTTTTTGGCCAGGCCGGAGACGATGCTCTGGATCTTCCCCCGGAAGAGGTCCAGCATGGACGTCTTTCCCTCCCCCTGCTGGTAATCGGTGATCCGGACCCGCGTGTTTTCAGCCAGACGGAGGATGTTACCGTTCAGGAATGTCACTTCCGCCTTGGACTTGCTTTTGGCGCGCAGGATATCGCCTATGCTGACCGGGTCGCCGAGCTTCGCGACCATGGCTTTTCCCGCCGCGGTAATATCCACTTTCCCCTCAAGGTGGGTGATCTTACCGATCGGAGCCGCCGGTGACGTCAGCGGCAGGACCGCCAAAAAGGCCAATGCCATGACCGCGATCGTTATGATCTTTTTCATACGGAAATCCCCCAAAAGATTCCTTTTCCGATCAGAATTTCAGTTCCACGCCCAACGAAAAAACGTCCCGGTTGTAATCGTACACATAGATATTGGAATCGACCTTCGTATGCAGGTACTGCGCATTCATGTCCAGATATTTCCGGACGGACCAGGTCAGACCGATCGATCCCGTATAGGTTCTGTCCTTGCGCACCGTGTTGTCGAAAAAAACGTTTTCGTTTTTGAAGTCCTGAGAAAGAAATTCACTGCCGAGCTGGAGTCGGAAATTCTCTGCAAGGGGGTAGATCAGACCGGCCGAAACCCGGTACCCCCGGTTGTCGTAATGGAGGCCTTCCGCGTTTTCCCGGCTGTAGACGGCCTTCAGGCTGAACATCCCGTTTTCCTTGAAAAGCCAGGTCCAGCCGACCGAGCCGTCCCAGCCGCTTGAGCTCTGGTCCTCATATTCGGGATTTGAAACCGCCCTGAAGAAGTTCTTCCGGATGCTGGAGCCGCCGAGATCCAGGATATGGCCCTTGCCCAGCAGGTAACGAAAAAGGGGACCCGCGCTGAAGACCTCGGAATAGCGGCGGTAGTTGGGTTCGCGTTTGAGGGTATGGGTGTAGTTCGCCACGAGGTTGACGGCAAAGCGCTCGAAATTGCCGCCCGGCGCCAGCGTGAAGGAGTTGGCGATCGTGTCGTTATCCGTGCCGTACCGCTGGTGAATCCTGTTGAGGAAAGCATATCCTGCTGTGAAGATGAAGGGCGCCGGAAGCATCGGGACATAGTCGAGACGGACCATGTTCTGCATCACGAATCCCCGCCGGTCGATGCCCTCAAGGGCCTCGTTGTATGTGATCGGCGCTCCATCGTAGGAATCGCCCAGTGCGCGGAAGTTCGTGTCGTACTGGCCCGTCACGCCGATCGAGAAACGAAGCGGCCTCTCCAGGTAACGCCTCTGCTCCGCCGCCTCCTGGTAGCGCCGGGCATAGGAGGCCATGTCGGAGAGGGGGTCCCGCGTGACCGCCGATTGGAAAAGGTCCCGGGCGCGGGCGTACTGTTTCTGATTCATGTAGCAGATGCCGATCTGGAAGTCGGCCGCCTGCGTGTAGGCGGGATCGAGCTTCTTGGATTTTTCAAACGCGGCTACGGCCTGATCGTACTTCGCCTCCTTCATGAGGGCCGAACCCTTGAGGAAGGCCACGCGGGCCGGGTAGACCTTGTGCTCCTCGGCGACGGCGATCCATTTCCGGGCGACATCGAATTTGTCCAGAATCGTGGAGACCTCAATCATCTCGAGGATGGCGTTGTCGGTGAGGGGCCTGAGGTTGACGGCATCCTCGAACTGCCGGTAGGCATTGGCGATGTCGTTGGTCTGGCGGTAGGCCATGCCGAGATAGAAGGCTGCCTCGGCCGATGCGGGATCTTCGCTTCGGGCTTTGGTCAAAGCCTCGACGGCCTCTTCGAAATTCTCCCGGTTGTACTGCTCGATGCCCTCCTTCAGGGAGGCCGATTGCCGGCCGAAGCCGGAAGAGGGCATCGCGGTTATGATGATCAGGCAGATGAAAACGACGAACGGGGAAAGAAGTGAGGGCTTCCTCATCTCAAATCCTCTAAAACGGGCATGGGTCGGACCGTACAAAACAAGAACCCGAATAAATTTGAAAGGATCATAAACCGGAACGATTTGTCGATCGGACTGGAAAGCCGCTCTACAAGCCTTTGAATAAGCAATAAAATTGACCAATATGCTGATACATTTCGTGGATAAATGTCAACATGTTTTTATCATATTTTTTATCTTTTTGACCGTCTATGGATGACAAAACGGTTTGCAAACGGACGCCGTCATGATAGAGGCAAAATCAAATCAGCAGGTAAGGGGGTTGTTGCGTGCCGCTCGTTGGAAAAAATATCGGTCGCGGTTTCGCCGAATCGATCACGGCGGACGGACTGAAGGTGTTCTTCCGGAAGGGCCGGAAGAGGATGGCTATGAACCGCGGGGAGACCGGTTCATGACGGACGCATCCCCTTCCCGGAAGACCCGGATTTTCCTGCTTACGCTCCTGACGGGGATCTTCCTCTTGAACTTCCTCTCGCGTGTTGTTCTGGCGCCCCTTCTGCCCGTGATCGAAAAGGAACTGGGGATCGGTCATGCCGCCGCGGGCGGTTTCTTCATGCTGATCGCAACCGGTTACGCGGCAGGGCTCTTCGGTTCCGGATTCGTTTCGTCCCGGCTGACGCACCGCCGGACGATCGCATGGTCCGCCGTTGCCTGCGGCTGCTTCCTCCTTTTGATCGCGGCAAGCCATAGCCTCTGGGCGATCCGCCTCGGCCTGATCCTTCTCGGCGTTTCCAGCGGGATCTACCTCCCCTCGGGAATGACGACAATCACCGCCTCGATCCCCGCCGTTCACTGGGGAAAGGCGATCGCCGTTCACGAGCTCGCACCGGTCTTCGCCTACATCCTCGCCCCTTTCGTCGTCGAGGGGGTTCTCGTCTTCTGGCCCTGGCAGGCGGCTCTGGCCGTGATCGGGGTCGCTTCGGCAATCCTGGGGCTGACCTTTCTGCGCTTCGGTCCCGGAGGCGACTTTACCGGGGAAGCGCCGACCATCGGCAATATCCGCCTTCTGTCCGGTAAACCCGCCTTCTGGATCATGGTCGTTCTGTTCGGTCTGTCGATCGGTTCCAGCATGGGTCTCTTCAGCATGATGACCCTCTATCTGGTGGCCGAACGGGACTTCGAAAGGGGCATGGCAAACGCGCTGATCGGCCTGTCGCGAATCCCCGTCATTGCCATGGCCCTCATCTCCGGCTGGATCTCCGACCGCTTCGGACCGAAACCGACGATCGCCGCCGTCATGCTCTTCAACGGTCTTGCGACGATCCTTCTCGGCGTCATCCCCGGCCGCTGGGTGATCCTGACGGTCGTTCTCCAACCGATGCTGACGGTCTGCTTCTTCCCGGCCGGGTTCACAATCCTCTCCCGGATTGTCCCGTCGGGCGCCCGGAACCTCTCCGTGTCGCTGACGCTTTTCATCGCCTACCTCATCGGCGGCGGTTTTCTTCCGACGCTCCTGGGGATATTCGGGGACATGGGGGCCTTTTCCGCCGCCCTCATCCTCGTCGGAAGTCTGATGTCCCTGAGCGTTCTTCTCCTGCCCCGCATGACCCTGACGGAGGGGGCAAAGAATGAATGAATCAAGGGGATCCCGCTGAAGACGAGCGGCTCCGCGAAAAGAGACAGACGCCGTTGCGCTTCTCCCGGCAAATCAGGGTCTCCCGCTCCAGTCGGATCAGATGGACATAGGTCTCGTTGAGGGCAAGGAGACGGTCGAAGGGGGAAAGATTCTCCCCGAAGATGAATCGGGAGACCTCGCCGCAGTTCCGCGGCCCCTCCGCCAGGGCCCGCAGCGCGCGTTCCGATCTTTCGCGGTGGTGCTCCCGCATTTCGGAGATTCTCCCCTTCAGATCGGAAAAGGGCCGGCCGTGCGCCGGGCATACCCTGCGTACCGGCAGATCCCCGACACGCGACAGGGAGGATAAAAAACTCTCCAGGGGATGGAAGTCGGGGGCAATCAGATCGGGGCTGAGGTTCGGCGTGATGTGGGGCAGGATGTGATCCCCCGCGATCAGGAAACGCTCCTCCGGCAGGTGGAAAGAGATATGGCCGCGGCTGTGTCCCGGGGTCGCGATGACCTCCACCCTCCTGCCCCCGACGGTGAGTCGATCGCCGTCGGTGAGGAATCCCGCGGCGCTGAAAGGCGATGTGGCCGTCCGGAAAGCGGAGAAAGTCCGAATCACCGTGTCGATCGTCCCGCCGTCGAGACCCTGCTCCCGGGCGAAGCACCGGATGCGCGAGGCGCGATCCTCCTCCCGGGCAAAGGTTCGGACCGTCAGCTCTTCAATCTCCGACAGATAAACGGACGCGCCGGAACGGCCCGCGATGATGCCGGCCAGGCCGCAATGGTCCATGTGAAAATGGGTGATCCAGATCCGTCGGCAGTCCTCCACCCGCCGCCCGATCTCGGCGAGAGAGGCCTCCAGCGCCGGCAGGACCCCGTTGAGATTCGGGCCGGTGTCGATCAGCGTAAAACCATCCTTTTCCAAGAACAAAAAAATGTTCACATGCTTCAGGCGAAACGGCATGGGAAGCGTAATCATGAAGATTCCTTCCGCCATCTCGCGGATTCCCGTTTTCAATCTTTGCTCCTTTCATCCCGACACGGAAGTCGGATCCCGAAAACGCGCTTTTGGAGATTTAAAGTTGTTATCCCCCTGCAGGCGCGGAAATCAGGGTGGCCGTTTCCGTATGGCCCTATCGGTATGTGATCAGCGCCGGGTCCCGCCGGAGGGCGAAGTGCGCGGTTTCGTTGAACGAGGCCAGCGAAATGTGCTCGCCGTTGTAGAGGAACTTCGTCACGGAGCCGTTGACGATCTGCCAGGCGGTCCGGAGCGTCTCTTCATCCGACAGCCCCAGCGCCGTCTGGAGCGCAGCGGAGATGGGTCCGCCCGATGTGAAGAGCAGAATCGTTCGTCCGCGGCCGTTTTCCGCAATCACCCTTTTGAGCCCGTTTGCAACCCGTTCCCGGAACTCCTTCCAGGTGGGGATCCCGGGCCTGCCATCCCCCCCGTTCACCCAGCGCAGCAGGATCTTCTCGAGAACCCGCTGGAACGCCTTTTTGTCCGCATAGAACCGCTTCCGATCCCACGTCAGGGAGGGTTCTTCCCCCGCAAGATCCTCTGCATACGAGAGGATGATCGCCCGCGAGCTGTACTCGTTGAAGGCTTTTTCGATCCGAAGCCCCGGCAAC
>JAFGRP010000039.1 GCA_016935075.1 Deltaproteobacteria bacterium
CCGCTCCGGAGCTTGGGTTCGAACCAGGTCGATTTGGGAGGCATTACCTGACCCGCATCCGCCGCCCCCATCAATTGTTCGAGGGCCGTGGGGAAGAGTGAAAAGGCTACGGCATACGCGCCAGAATCGACCAGCCTTTCCAGTTCCACCATGCCCCGGATTCCCCCGATAAACTTGATCCGGTTGTCTGTCCGCGGGTCCGCGATACCGAACACCGGTCCCAGGAGAAGCTCCTGCAGCAGTGATACGTCGAGAACCTTCACGGGATCGCGGGTGTCGACACGCTCCGCCGGAAGGATCAACCGATACCAATGTCCCGGCAGGTACATGCCGAACTCGTGGAGATGAGAAGGGGACTTCTGCGGGAAGCCTTCCCGGACCTGAAATATTTTGGCGACCTTTTCCAGAAAGGCCGATTCCGTGAGGCCGCCCAGATCCCGGACGGCCCGGTTGTAATCCATGATGCGGACCTCGTCATCCGGAAAGAGGACTGCCGGAAAGGTGTTGTAGGACTCATCGCCGCGATGGAACGGGTTCCGTTCCCGACGCCGCCTTGCCACGGCTGCTGCCGCGGCGGAACGGGTATGGCCGTCGGCAATATAGAGTGCCGGGATCGTCGCAAAGGCCTCCACCAGATTCCGGATCTCCTCATCCCGGCAGACCACCCAAACCGTATGGCCGATGCCGTCGGTGGAAACGAAATCATACTCGGGCGATTCACGCTTGATCCCGTCAACGATCCGGCTGATGGTCTCATTTCCCCGGTAGGTCATGAAGATTGCCCCCGTATGGGCATTGACCGTATCGATATGGCGGGTCCGCTCGGCTTCCTTGTCGGCCCGGGTCAATTCATGCTTCCTGATCCGCCCCGCCTCATAGTCTTCAATCCGGAGTCCCGCCACGACACCGGTCTGTTCGCGGTCTCCCATTCGGAGCCTGTATAGATAGAGGCAGGATTTGTCATCCTGAACGAGGATGCCGTCCCGGATCAGTGCCTCCAGATTCAGACGGGCCATCTCGTAGACCTGATCACCCGCGCCGCCGGGATAGGCCGGCACGTCGACTTCCGATTTCTCCACACGGAGAAAGCTCAGAGGATTCCTCCGGACCATCTCCCGTGCTTCTTCAACATCCATCACATCGTAGGGAAGTGCCGCCACAGCCTCCACGACGGCTTTCCGCGGTCTCAACGCTCTAAAGGGCATCAGAACGGCCATAAATACTCTCCTCATCATGCCGGATAAACGCGGCACCGTCTGCTTACTCCGCCGCCGGGGAATTGTCAATATTGTATCCCGTATCAATTCTTCCAGCCATAAAATAAGATTATGATCAACGAAGGACACGCTGAACGAAAAATATTGACAGCCCCCCCGAAGCCGTATAAAAATCAGCAGAAATCCAAACAGGGGGGTCGCAAGTCATGCAGGCATTGTTTACGTTGACGTCTTCGGAATCCAAGAGGCTGCTGGGCAAGGCCGTCGCGGCAATGCCCGAGGTGCAGCATGCCAAAGACAACGGGTATCTGGTCGTCGGACGGGGTTCGACCAACGCCTTCATCCTGGAAGAAATCCTGAAGAGCACAATGGACAAGGAACGATACGTGGCCGGCCAGGTGATCAAAGGTGTGTTGTGCGTGCTGGGTGCGGGTCTGAGGGCGAAACCCATAACCCTTCACAAGGGCGAGGTTCTGAATGTGGAACCGGGCGCAGTAATCGACAAACTGACCCCCGGCGATGTCCTGATCAAAGGGGCCAACGCCGTCGATCCTTTCGGCAATGTCGGCGTGCTCATGGCGGGTCAGGGAGGCGGGACGATGGGTCAGTTCTACATGGCCCTGAAGGCCCAGGGAATCACAACGATCTATGCGGTCGGTCTCGAAAAGTTGATCCCTTCCGTCGAGGAGGCGGCCCGCTACGGCGGGAAAATGCTGCTGGGCCGGACCATCGGCTGCCGGGTGGGGATGGCCCTGGTCGCGGACGGCCGCATTGTCACGGAAATTGAAGCGATCGACGGCCTTTTCGGGCTGAAGGCCGTCCATTACGCCTCCGGCGGCTGGGGGGGAGCGGAAGGCTCCGTCACGCTGATCGTCGAGGGGGAAGAGGACGAGGTGAACCGCTGCCTCGACTTCATCGAGGGAATCAAGGGCGAGCCATCCCTGCCCGCCGTTAAGGGGCCCTGCAAGGGCTGCGGGGCCCCGTGCAGCTTTGACGGGAAGGAAGTGGAAGAACTCCCGGCCTATCTGCGATAGGGACAGGCAGGCTGTTGAAAAACGCCCATCTGCTGCGTTTCCCTCATCCTTCGCCGTTCAACGTACCCAAAAGTACGCCTCACGGCTCAGGATATCGGGGGCCTTGCATCTGGCCGTTTTTGAACAGCCTGCAAAAATACTTTTTCAACAGGCCGTGAGGAGAAAAGGCCGATGGATACCCTTCGGGTTGCAACCTACAACGTCAATTCCATCCGGAGCCGCCTCCACATCGTTATCCCGTGGCTCCGGGAGCACCGTCCCGACGTCTTCTGCATGCAGGAAACGAAGGTGGAGGACGGCCTGTTTCCCGTTTCCGCATTCGCCGGCGAAGGTTACCAGGTGGTCTTCCGGGGGTCGAGGCAATACAACGGCGTCGCAATCGCCTCCCGGGAAACGCCGGGGTCCGTCCTGTACGGTCTTGCGGACGGCGGTCCGGCGGATGAAGATCGCCTGATCGCCGCCGTTTTTTCAGGCGTCACCGTCGTCAATACCTACGTTCCCCAGGGGCGGGAGAAGGAAACGCCCCATTTCGCCTACAAGCTCGAATGGTTCCGGCGGCTGCGGAATTTCCTCGATTTCTCCGGGTCCCCCGCAAAGCCGCTGATCTGGTGCGGCGATCTCAACGTCGCCCCGGAAGGGATCGACGTCCACGATCCCAAAAACCTTCTCGGCCACGTCTGTTTTACACCGGAGGTCTGGGAGGCCTTTGCCGCCGTCCGGTCGTGGGGCCTCGAAGACCTGTTCCGCCGGCGTCATCCGGGAGAGCCGGGCCGCTACACCTTTTTCGATTACCGGGTTCCCGCCGCGGTGAAGCGCGGGCTCGGTTGGCGGATCGACCATATTCTCGCCACACCGCCGCTCGCCGTCCGATGTCTTGCCTGCGAGATCGATCTCGGCCCGCGCCTCGCCGAAAAACCGTCCGATCACACGATCCTCACGGCCGACTTTGCCGGCGAATAGGAAACCGCCATGAACCATCCGGATATCCTGAAAGCCAATGACGAGATCGCCCGGAAATTCAAGGGAATCGAGGCGGATCTTGCCGCCTGCCGGGAAATCGGGGAGCTCTTCGAGAGGCTGCTTTCGGGGAGCGAAGAGGCCTTCGGCGTCCCCTTCGTCTGGATATCCGTCCTCCGCGGTCCGGGGACGGAGGCGCTCCTCAAACACCTCAGGAAATCCGATATCCTGCGGGATCGAATCAACATCATCGTCCCGGCATCGTTTCTCGAAATTTTCCCGGATGTTGCACACCCGCTTCTGGCAAGCGGGGATCTCCGGTCCTTCTTCCGGCTGATGCCGCCCAACGTGAAATACTTCCTCCGTTCCCTGGCCATCGCCCCCCTTTTTCTCCACGGCCGGCCGATCGGCAGCCTGAACCACGGGGACGCCTCTCCGGATCGCTACCGGCCCGGCATGGAGACCCTTCTCCTCGACCATCTGGCCCGGACGGTATCCGAATACCTCTCCCGACTCCTGCCGCCGGAGGTGAACGATGTGCCCGGAGAGAAAAAATGAATGGAGATACCCTCCTCATGCCGCCGCGTCCGGCCTGCGCGGCTTCAAGGCAAGGATCAGAAAGGTCACGATCAGCAGGATGATGAAGTTGAAAAGCCAGGCGGGGGTGTAGGAGCCGTTCAGATCGTAGATATATCCGGTGAAGACGGGACCGATACCGCCTCCGATGCCGACCACGAAGAAGATCAACATGCCGTACGCGGCGCCCAGGATATGGCAGCCGAAGCGGTCGGCCAGCAGATAGGGCATCATCGGGGCCAGGGAGCCGTAACCGAAACCAAACAGAACGGCATAGAGGAAAAGGATCGTTGCGGACGTCGCCTTCAGCAGGAGGAACATCCCCGCCGTCATGAAGAAGAAGCCGATGGCGGCGGCGTACTTCGCATTCCGGATGCGGTCGCACAGCCATCCGAAAAAAAACCGGCTTAAGGCGCTGGTCATACCGACCAGTCCCAAAGAGGATGCCGCGACCACCGGGTCGATATCCTGATCCAGGGCATAGGGAATCTGATGGACCATGACCGACATCTCGGTCATCATGGCGAGGCTGTAACAGACGGCCAGGATCCAGAACCGGGAGTCCCGGAGGACCTGCCTGAGGGACGGCCCGAGCCGCGGTTTGCCGTCCGGAATCGAATCGCCCCTCCGTTCCGTTACCCCTTCCCCGTCCGGCAGGAGGCCGTAATCCTCCGGCCGGGTTTTCCCCATGAACCACTGTGACAGGAACACCCCGATCACGAGGACGCACACCCCGATCAGGATGAACCCGGCCTGCCAGCCATACACCTTGACGACATAACCTGCCAGAGGGGCCATGGCCATCGTTCCGGCGCCCACGCCGACGGAAGCGGCGCCGATGGCCAATCCCCTCCTCCGGACAAACCACTTTCCGACGGAGGAGTTGCAGACCACGACGCCCAGACAGGCGGCGCCGAACCCGCCCAGGATGCCGTAGGTAAAGTAAAACTGCAAGGGACTGCGGACCAGGGACGTCAGAAACATGCCGGCGGCCATCAGGGTCGCACCCGCGGTGATGATCCAGCGGGGCGCAATCCGGTCGACAAGCCTTCCGGCGAATATGCCGCCTACCCCGTAGGCCAGGACCATGAGCGAAATGCCTGCGGAGATGACCGACCGCGACCATTGATATTCCAGGGCCATCGGCTTGACGAAGACACCAAAGCTGTAACGCACCCCGTAATTGATCCCCAGGATCAAAAAGGCGCCCAGCACCACGTACCATCCCCAGTAAATCCCTCTCCGGTTGTCCACCCTATCCCCTCCCCTGCATGGACCGATGACGAACGCGGGCGTAGATACCACAATTGCGCCGGAATCACCAGTTTTCCGGTCAGGATTTCCGCTTCCCGGCCTTTACGATACCACCCTTCTGTGGTAGAGAGCCCCATGATCCATCAAGCGAACCCCCGTAAAAACCCCCGCGGGAAAACAGGCAGGCCGCACGGTAAGCAACCACCGGAAAAGTTTCGCCGCCACGGACGCGCACGGCTCCACCTCCGGATGAAACCGGAGGCCGAACCATTGTTGAAACCGGTTTTCGCCAAGATCGGAAAACCCGTCACCGCGGCGTTCCGGCCGGACCCTTTCCAATCGGACGCCGTCGAAGCGATCCGGCAGGGAGACTGTCTGGTCATGGCCCCCACCGGTTCCGGAAAGACCTGGATCGCCGAAGAGGCGATCCGCGCCGTCTTCCGCAACGGGGGACGCTGCTGGTACGCCTCCCCCCTGAAGGCCCTGACCAATGCCAAATGGGTCGAATTCGGGCAAAACTTCGATGCGGCCAATGTCGGCATCGTGACCGGGGACACGAAGGAAAACACCGACGCCCCCATTCTGGTCGGGACGACCGAGATCCTCCGGAATCAGCTCTACGACGCCATGCACAGCGGGCGGAACCTGAACTGCGACCTCGTCATCCTCGACGAGGCCCA
>JAFGRP010000002.1 GCA_016935075.1 Deltaproteobacteria bacterium
GCGCAGGGCCAGCAGAAGCGCGATCGCCACGGCGGAAAAAACCGAAACGGACGCATAGATCACGGCCTCGCTTTGAACGGAAGGGAGCAACAGCTCGGTCAGAAGCGGGATGACGGCGTAGGGAATCAGGGTGACCACGCTGATGAAACTGAATCCCTGGGTGCTTCTCTCCTTCGGGATAAAATGGACGAGCAAGGCGACGGCGGAAGATGTGATGAGGACGAAGACCGCCCCATGGATGATCCGTAGCGCGATCATCACCGGAACGGTCGTCACCCAGAGATAGGAAAAGGAGACGAAGATCAACAGAATCAAGGAAACCAGCAGGACGCCGAAGGCGTTGCGGATGTGCAGCCAGGGAAGAACGAACAGCCGCAGGGCAAAGGCCGAAAGGGGTTCCAATCCGACCAGGAAGCCCCGCCAGACGACGGGGATTTCGATGACGCCCAGGTAATGATAGAAACCGTAAAAGACGCTGATGTTGCAGAAGGCGGCGGCAAGAATCAGGCAGAGGGCGAGAAATTCAAATGTCAGAAAAGACCTTGCTTCCGCTGGATTATCCATTAAACGCCTCAGCCGCCCAATGTCTTTTTCAACGCCGCGACGAAGGCCTCCATCGCCTCCATCTGCGCCAGGCTGACCCGGATATGGTTCGGATAGCGAAAGCCCGTCATGGGACGAATCATGATTCCCTCCCGCATCATCTTCCGGTAGGCCAGGGTATCGCTTCCGGGCAACCTCACGATCAGAAAATTCCCCTCGCCCGAGATGATCGGCTGACCGAGTCGGCCCAGTTCCTCATTAAGAAATGCCCGGCTCTCGCGGATGAGGGCCCGGGTCCGCCGGATATGGCCGGTATCGTCCCGAAGGGCCGCCAGGGCCGCGTTCTGCGCCAGACGGTTGACGGAATATACGACGCAGGTCCGCCGGATCACATCGACCACGGAAAGATCGCCGACAAGATAGCCGATGCGCAGCCCCGCCAAACCGTACATCTTCGAAAAGGTTCGGAAGACGACAAGATTCGGATAATCGCCGATCAGGGAGAGGCCATTGGGGTAGTCCTCTTGTTCCACAAACTCGAAGTAGGCCTCATCCAGGACGACGATGCGTTCATTTCCGACGGCGTCCAAAAAAGCCTTGAGCCGCCCCTTCGACCAGTAGCTTCCCGTGGGGTTGTTCGGATTGCAGACGAAAAGGATTTTCGTTTTCTTGTCGACGGCCTTAAGCATTCCGACATCGTCGAATCCCTCCTCCGTAAGAGGAATCAGGCGCACCCCGATCCCGGAGAAAACCGCCACCCACTCATAGACGGCAAAGGTCTTATCCGCCGTGACGATATTGTCCCCCTGCTCGCAGAAGGCCTTGATCACGAAGGCGATGACCTCGTTGGCCCCGTTTCCCACGAGAATCTGATCGGGCTCGAGTCCATGGAAGGAAGCAAGAGCGACTCTCAGGTCGTAGGAATCGCCGCTCGGGTATAGCGCGCCTTGGGACGGCGGAAAACGTCGGATCACCTCCTGGGCGCCGGGCGGAGGACCGAGCGGGTTCTCGTTGTTGTTCAGCCGATAGAGCCTCCGGCAGCCATAGAGCTTCATCAGCTCCGCGTCGGGCTTGCTCGGGATATAGGGTTCAAATTCCCGGATATAGACCGGGACCAGGGTATCAAGATTCGGCTGCATCATGATGTTGGAATATGACGAGATCGGCCTGGCCGGCAAAGGGCAGGAGGATCTCCGGTTCAAAGCCGTTGGCCGTCAGGACGGGAACCATCTCCGCTTGCCAGGCAATGCCCAGATCAATCTCGAAGAAGAGATTGAGAAACCCTTCCTGCCGGATAAGACGGATGTGATTGGCCAAATTGACGGCGAAATCGGCGCCGGGGAGGAGCGGCCGAAGGGTTGCATCTCCCCTCTCCCGCAGGAGTTCCGCACTGAGGAGGGAAAACCCGGATTTCGTCTCTCCCATGTTCCTCGAGATCCGGATATTCCGTATCAGGACGAGACGGTCGTAGACCCTCTCCAGCCAGGTGGAGAATAACCCTTGAGAGGACCAAACGTCGCATCCGGGGTCCTCGTGGAGGAGACGGAAAAAAGAGGAATGATCGGCGGTCGGACGACCTGTTGCATGAAAGATGGTTCGGCCGAGACGTTCGAACCGGTCCTCAATCATCGAGGGAAGACCGGAGCGGATCAGCAGTCCCAGGGCCTTGGTGCGGACGATGCGGCTGAGGCAGCCATCAAGAAGCTGCTCCGCCGTGGCCTGTCCTTCTGTCGCGTTCAGGATATAAGGGCCGCAGGCTTCGACGACCCGTTCGGAAAGGGCGTGGAAAAGAAGGCCTCCGACCGGTTCCTTCCTCTCATTGACCGCCAGGATCAGCTGATATTCGCCGCCGGCGACCATGTCTGCCAGCCGTCCGGGGTAATGGAAGCACGAGGGCAGATCCCCGGCTGGGGAATATTGTTTCAGGAGGAGTGCAAATCGTTTCACGCCTTCTCTGTCCGCCGCTTCCAGCGTCGGCGAATCCGATATCTGGGGCAGGGGGAACCTTTCCGCAATCTCCGGATAGGTTTTCTCCTTGGTGACGGCCAAGCGGACCCTCTTCGACGGCTCCAGGGTGAGGTGAAGGCCTTCGACGGAACGGGAGGCGATCAAGAGCCCCATGTCCCTCAGATCGCATCCCTCTTCGCTTACACCCTTGGAGGCGATGTTGAGGCCCCGCAGGTTCAGCCCGGAAGCGGTGAATCGGAAGGTCAGACGCGTGTAATAAAGACCGTCAAAGCATTCAATATCCAGGGGACTCTCCGGGCAGATGGCCTCGCAGAGATAGAGGAAGATCTCCTCCGTCGCCAGGCGGAGCCGAAGGGTATCCTCCTTGCCCATGCCCATGGCATCGGTTCCCGTTTCCACGAACCCGGTGACCACGGGAAGGTAGGTCGGATGTGCGGTCAGGCACAGCTTGAGGGGCTGGTTATTCCTTTTGTCCATCGTTGGCCACGACCCCATCGGGATCTTTTTGCCCAGGGGAAATTACCAAGGAAAAAGCATAGGCGGATGATTTCGAAAAGTCAATTTCTTTGGTAATTTGTTTGAAGCGACGTAATGCGTTGCTCCGACGATGGCCTTGTGCTATAGATCTCGCGGATACCTTAGATCGGGTTCCTGAGGATGTTGTCGATCCGCCGCAGGCAGCGGTGGCGCAGGAAGACCGGCATGAAAGATCCATTCATTCCCGAGATCGGCCGCTCGGTTCCCCGGGCGGATGCCGCCGCCAAGGTGACGGGGGCGGAGATCTACGCTGCAGACCATTACGGGGAGGATCTCCTCTGGGCCGGTGTCCGGCGGTCGGGGGTGCCCCACGGTCTGATCCGGGAGGTCGACACCACCGAGGCCCGGTCCATTCCCGGCGTCGTGGCCGTCCTCACCGGACAAGATGTTCCCGGAACGAACCGGCAGGGCATCGTCCACAAGGATCAGCCCGTCCTGTGCACCGACAATGTCCGGCATTGCGGTGACGCCGTTGCGTTCGTCATCGCCTCCGACCGGAGGGTCCTCGAAAGGGCCATCGCAGGCATCCGGGTCGATATCGACCCCCTGCCGGGCGTCTTCGGCATCGACGAGGCCTTGGCCCCCGGTGCCCCTCTGGTCCATGAATCCCATCCCGGCGGCAACATCCTTCTGCAGGCGGAGATCCGCAAGGGGCGTGTCGAGGAGGTCTTCGACGCCTGTGATGTCGTCATCGAGGAGACCTTCGAGGTTCCCGTCGTGGCCCATGCCTTCCTGGAAACGGAAAACGGTGTGGCCTGGCAGGAGCCGGACGGGCAGATCACCCTGGTCGTCTCAACCCAAGCCCCCTTCCGGGACCGGTGGGAGATCGGTTATGCCCTGGGCCTCCCGATGGAACGGATCCGCGTGATTGGTCCTTATTTGGGCGGAGCCTTCGGCGGCAAAGACGGCGCCACGGTTCAGTGCCTCCTGGCTCTGGCCGCGATGCACGCCCAAGGCCGCCGCGTGAAGATGTGGTGGGACCGGGAAGAGAGC
>JAFGRP010000040.1 GCA_016935075.1 Deltaproteobacteria bacterium
CAGAGGAATCCGACCTTCCGGTCGAGGCCCATGATCCGGAGGAAAGGGCCGAGGGTCCGGACGAAGGGGTGTATCAGACTGAAGGTCTTGAGGAGTTCGAGGAGGGTCAGCAGGGCCATGATGATGAGGAAGATCTTCAGGGTGAGACGGAAGGTTGTCCACGCCCAGTGCCGGATCATCTCCGGAAAGGCCGGGCCGGCCGTCAGCGCGCCGTCCGCGGCGGTCGGCATGACCGTAGAGCTTCCGACCCAGGGGATCATTATGAGAACCGTAAATATGGCCGCCCCGATGCGGACCAGCGTGGCCTTCAGGGGGTGAATGCCCGACTGCCCCTGGATTAGACCCTCCGCGATCAGGCCGTGGGCGGTCAGGATGAAAACGGCCATCAGGGTCATCTGGCCCGTGCTGAAAGGGAAGACGATCATCGCGGCGATTCCGCCGTAAACGGAACCCAGCATTCCGATGATGAGGGGCAGGGCGGCCGCAGGCGGGAGGTCGAGCAGTCCCATCAGGGGTTTGAGGAAAAAGTCGAGATGGATCAGGAACCCGCTCCAGTCAAGAATCGCCGTGAAGAGCGATATCGGGACGATGATCTTCATCATCCAGATGAATCCGCTCCAGCCTTTCTTCAGCCCAGCGACCGTTCCCTCTTTGAGCCGTATCCGAAATGCGTTTTCCCCGTCCATTTTTGCCTTGAATCCGATGTTTCGTTCCCATTTCCCGTGGCGGCTTTTCCCTTATCAGATCACAGACGGAAAAGGGAAGATTTTTTACGGGATCGCCAATTTTCCTTTACGGAAACGGTGTGGATATGCTATAAAAATCAAACTTTTAAGGATAAACATCGGGTGTCTCGGGGGCATGGGGATGAAGCTGACGATCTATCGCAAGCTGCTGCTGATCTATCTGGCGATGGTCTTCCTCACCGTGCTCGCCAGTGCCTATGCCATATTCAGCCTCCAGAATCTCAACGAGCTTGCCTACCGGATCATCAACGAGGATTTTGCCGTCGTCGATCAGAGCAAGAGCCTGCTGGATACCCTGATCGCGCAGGAGAGCGCCGAAAAGCGCTACCTCATCCTCCGGGACCCCACCCTGGAAGAGATCTTCTGGTCGCGGAGCCGGGAATTCAACCGTGTCCTCGATCAGATGCAGAAGAACCCCTTTCCGGGTATTGGAGCGACGATTCCCGGGCTTGTCCGACTTCACAGCCGGTACGAAAAGCTGTTTTCCCAGGTGGTTGATATGATTCGGGAGAATCGGAATGAAGAAGCCCGTGTTTTTTCCGAAGAGCTGGGGAGAAAGACGATCGACGAGATGGCCATGCTCGTCCGCGCCCTCCAGAAGAAGGCGGAGGGGGATATCGATATGCGGCTGAATCGGATCAAGGAACAGGGTGCCCGGGCTTCCCGGCTGACCGTCATCCTGAGCCTGGTCAGCCTCGTGGTGGGGATTCTGCTCGTCATGGTGGTGACCTACAACATCTCTCGCCCGCTCCGGAGGCTTGAAAAAGCCACGGCGGTGATCGCGGAGGGGAAGTTCGATTACGATATCCGCCTGAACCGCAATGATGAAATCGGAAGTCTGGCCCGCGCCTTCAGTGAGATGGCCAGGCGGCTCAAGATTCTGGAGGAGCGGAACCTCGACGCAAGCCCTTTGACGGGGCTTCCCGGGAACCTGGCGATTGAGCGGGAACTCGGGAGACGTCTTCAGGCGGCAAAACCGGTCTCCCTCTGCCACGTGGACCTGGACAATTTCAAGCCGTTTGCCGATCAGTACGGTTACGCCTGGGGCAGCGAGGTCATCAAGGAGGTCGCCCTGCTTCTGACGGATGAGATAAAGGCCGCGGGCACACGGGAGGATTTCGTCGGCCATATCGGCGGCGACGACTTCGTGATCATCTCCGTGCCGCCGCGGGCGGAGGAGATTTGCCGCCGGATCGTGGCCGGCTTCGAGGAACGAATTCGGAAATTCTATACGGAAGAGGACCGGGAGCAGGGGTTTTTCATCGGAAACGACCGGAAAGGGGTCCGGCAGAAATTCCCGCTGGTCAGCGTGACGATCTCCATTGTCACCGATGACGGCGCCCGCTTTCAAAACCCTCTGGAAATGGCGGAGGCGACGGCGAAGCTCAAAGAGTATGCCAAGACCCTTCCCGGAAGCAACTGTGTAACGGAAAAGGATGTGCGCGGGACATGAAACGATGGTTCTTGTTTTGGATTGCAGTGACATTTTCCCTGGCGGGGTGTGCCTCGACACCGACGGTGGTCGAAAAGAAGGCGATCGAAAAGAAGGAGGCCGAAACGACGGTCATCGAACCGATGGAGGAGTCGCCTGCTGCTCCCCCCCGTCTGTTCGAAGAGCGCGACCTGCTGCTGGAGGGGGTTTCGCTCCTCAGCCTTCAGGATCGGCCTGATCCGGAGAAGGCCCGTTCGGTCTTTGTCTCTCTGATTCAGCGCTATCCGCGGAGCCGGTGGCGGCCGGCTGCGGAGGCTTTTATCCGTTTGATCGACGAGAGGGATGCCTTTTGGGAGGCGAACCGCCAGGACCATATCCTGATCGGCAAGATCCAGTGGGAGAAGACCAAGGCGCTCCAAGAGATCGACCGCTTGAAAAAGACGATCCGGGAACTGTCGGAAAAACTCCAATCGGAGACGGCGGCGCTTACGCAGGAGAACGAGAAGCTCAAAAAGGACATCCGGCGGCTGAAGGATCTCGAGATCGAACTCGAAAAGCGGGAGAGGAAGCTTCGCTGATCCCCCTATACCGGGAATCCCCGCCCTGTGGACGGGGAACTTGATTTCAACGGCCCCGTTGCCCGTTTTCTTCCAGATATTCACGGGCCATCTGGATTCCCAGCGCCGTCTTGGCGTCGATGATCTTCTTGTCGCGGATCATCTCACGGGCCTCCGCGAAGGAGGCCGTCATCACCCGGATGTACTCATCCTCGTCCCCCGGAAGCGAGGCCGGCTGGAGATCGAGGGCGAGATAAAAATACATGTATTCATTGCAGTATCCCGGGACCAGATACCCCTCGAACAGTTGGATCAACCGTCCCGCCTGGAAACCGATCTCCTCGGCCAGCTCCCGCTGCACGCAAGCCTCCACGGCCTCGCCCGTCCGGTCCATGTTCCCGGCGGGGATCTCCACAATCATTCCGCCTGCCGCCTGGCGGTACTGGCGGATGAGGATAAGCCTGCCTTCCGGATTGACGGGAACCACGGCGATGCAGGGCCGGTGGTCGATCCAGTTCGCCTTGAAGATCCGGCCGTCGGGGAGCCTTACGTCGCTTTCATAGACGTCGAAGACGCGGCAGTGATAGATGAGCCTGCGGTTGAGTTCGCCTGCATCGGACATGGTGTTACCTTAATTGAAACCGCTGAAAATCATATCCTTTTGCGCTCCCGGTCCAACGCGCGCTTCCCGGATGCGATTTCCATGCTATGTGAGGGTCTCGCAATTCCTTTCCTGCTTTTTTAGTTGGTCTTCATGATGGCGACGAGATGCCGTTCGATGGTCTCCTTCGGCAGGGCGCCGACCAGGCTGTTGATCAGTTTCCCGTCCTTGAACAGGAGCATCGTCGGGATGCTGCGAACATCGTAGCGCGATGCCGTCAGGGGATTTTCGTCCACGTTGAGCTTGGCGATCCGGACGCCGCCTGCGTACTTGGAGGCCAGTTCGTCGAGAGCCGGCGCCACCATGCGGCAGGGACCGCACCAGGGCGCCCAGCAGTCGACGAGAACCGAACCGGGGACGGAGAGCACCTCCCGGCTGAAAGTGCTGTCCGTCACCTCGACGGGACGACCCTGATTGCTCGTGACGACCAGAACGGCGCCGCACTTGCCGCAGAGGGGCTGTTCGTTGAGCCGGTTCTCCGGCATGCGGTTTTTCGTGCCGCAGTGGAGACAACGGATGATCATCTCGTCCAGTGTGCCGCCACATTTTCCGCAGAGGGGCCGGTCGTGCAGCCTTTCCTTCGGGATGCGGTTTTTCGTGCCGCAATTGAGGCAGCGGATCACCATTTGTTCGTCCTTTTTCATATGGCCACCCAATGTCGAACGCCGTGCCTGAAGCTTGCCATCATCCGTCTAAAAGTTCAAGTGGAAAGGTTTCTCTTTTTTATTTGCTTACTCCCCTCGTAAGTCGCGGGAAATGGGCCCGTGGGCGGATTCAGGAACCGCCCGATTCGTTCTGCCGTTTCGGCAATCCTTAGGGCGGTTGCATCCCGCTCATTGTCCTTCAGAAAGAAAGGGATGACCTCCACCCCGGCCTGAAAGACCTCCCCGAGTACGGCACAGGTCTTTTTCTGTCTGGCCTCGATGCCGGCCCTTTCCCCATAACGGTCACCTTGGTCCTCGTTGAAGCCGAAATCGTCGATGAGCAGGACCGATCGGACCGTCTTCGGCAAAAGACGCGATTTCAGAAACGCCCAGAAGAGCCGGTCCGCCTTCCAGAAACCGATATCGGCGGAGTTGGCGATGAGAACGGGGAAGCGGGACTCAGCCGCTTCTCCGGCTTTCCGTGCCGGGATGTTCCAGGCATGAAGATAACGGATTATGGTTCCGGTGGCTTCAGCGTAGTGGTCGGTGGCGATGACGACGGCTGCGTCCGGATAACCGGCCATTTTTGCGAGCAGGGGCCGCCAGAGCGGATCGATCCCCGAATGGTCCATGTAGAGGCCCACAAAGCGGGAAGCGGCCGCCGTGATCTCGGCAACGGTTGCGCCGGGTGCAAGACCGAGCGCCCCAATCCTCTCCGCCATGGCCCGTTTGTAACCCAATGCCGTCGTGCTTCCCTCAACCCAGGTCGGATTGACAATCTTTTCCCAGAAAATATCCGGTGTTGTGACGCCGAGGGAGAAAAGGCCGCTTTCCGCCAGCACCCGCATGAGGTTATCCGGCCGTCCGAATCGCGGCGCCTCCAGGCTCAGCGTTCCCGAATAATCGAAGATCAGCAGCCTGACCGTTTCATTCATAATCCAATACCCTTGAAATTCTGATCATATAAAATCCGTCTTTCCCCTTTTGGCCAGGCTCAAGCGGATGATCTGGTTGAGCTCTCGCGCCGTTCTGAAAGGATCGGGAGACGCGCAGATCGCGGAGACCACGGCGATGCTGTCGGCACCGGCCATGACGACCGCCTCCGCATTCCCCGCATGGAGCCCCCCGATGCCGACGAGAGAATGGCGCGAGAAGGCCCGGATCTTTGCAAGCCCTTCCAGTCCCCAGGGCGCCTTCGTGTCCAGCTTGGTCGGCGTCGCAAAGATGGGGCTGACGCCCAGGTAATCGCAATCGAGCTCCTGCGCCCGCTCTACATCCTCCCAGGTCTCCACGGAGAGACCGATGATCGCCCCCGGCCCCATCAGCCGCCGGGCCGTCCCGTAGGGCATGTCCTCCTGGCCCAGGTGAACGCCGTCCGCACCGGCCGCAAGGGCGACGTCCGTGCGGTCGTTGATGATCAGCGGAACATTGAACGGCGCCATCATGGCTTTGATCCGCTGCGCCTCTTCGACGAAAAAGCGGGTGTGAAGGTCCTTTTCCCTGAGCTGGACGCAGGCGGCCCCGCCCCGGATCGCCTGGAGGACGACATCGGCGAGGGGGGTCTTCCCGCACAGACCGCGGTCGGTGACGAAATACAATCCCTTCATTCAACCACCTCGATCTTCAGCAGACGCTTGATGTCATCCGCGGAGAGGCGGTGGAGGGCATCGAGGAAGTGGAGTTGGAGACTCCCCGGTCCCTCCGAACGGGCGAAGGCAATCTCTCCGGCGATTCCCATGACGGCCATTGCCTCCGCAGCGGCGACGGCAGGATCGGCGGTCACTGCGGCAAAGGCCCCGCAGAGCGCGCTTGCCGTGCAGCCGAGGCCCGTAACCCGGGTCATCAGGATGTGGCCGTTGAGGGTTTTGATGACCCCCGCGGGTCCGACGGTATAGTCCGTTTCGCCGCTGATGCAGACGACGGAACCACATTTTTCGTGCAATGCCCGGCCGATCCCCACGGCAGCGTCGGAAGAGGCGGTGCTGTCCACCCCTTTCGTCTTCGCATTCGTCTCCAGGAGCGCCATGATCTCCGATGCGTTCCCGCGGATGATCTCCGGGGAGAAGGCCCGGATCAGCTCACGCGCCGTCCGGGTCCGATAGGCGGTCGCGCCCGCCCCAACAGGGTCGAGAATGATCGGGATCTTCCGCGTGCGCGCCGCCTCGGACGCCCGGAACATGGAACGGACCCAGGCCGGGCTCAGTGTGCCGATGTTAATCACAAGGGCGGAAGCGATCCCGACCATCTCCGCTACCTCCTCTTCAGCATGGGCCATGACCGGCGAGGCGCCGATAGCCAGCAGCGCGTTTGCCGTGTTGTTCATAACGACGTAGTTGGTGATGTTGTGGATGACCGGTGACTTTCTCCGGATCGCCAGGACCGCCGACCAGATCTCTTCTGCTGTGATGTTCATCGGATGTTTCTCCTCGGTAAAAAAATTTCAATCTTCCATACGGGCGACCGGACCCGATGGGTACCCGGGACATGTGGGATTTTATCGCTATTCAGGGAGAGTTGCAAGGCAGACGGTGTGAAGGAAAAGCAAGGGAGGAGGGAGAAGGGACGGGACCCGCCTTTTTCATTGACCTCCCCTTCCGGGTGGTGTTATAAAAAAGAAAAGTCCGCGGCGCCCGCGCCTTGCGGAAGGGTGCGGAAATATTTCAGTGATCCACAACAGAGGTGCACAATCATGTCCGAAACCATGACAATCCTTCTGATGGTCCTGCTCACCATCGGGGTTTTTATTATTACTATCCATATCGCCGGTTGGAAGATGAGAAGGGCCGGCGATTTCATCCTCCGGGATCTGAAGGAGAAAAAGGCGTTCGATCCGGCCTCTGCGGTCGAACTCCCCTACGCCAAGAGTTCCCTGTTCCACTTCGGCCTGCGGGATTACCGGCCCAAAGCGCTGAATGCACTCATGGAGAACGGCGACGTCCGGGTCCTGGAGGGGGGCCGATACTATCTGCGCGAAGGCCACAGGCTGACCGGAACGGGCGGCGGAGAGGCGGCTTAGCAAGAGGCGATCCGAAACCGTGCGGCACCGTCCGGGCACCGCATTCCGGAATCGCGGGCCGCGGGTTTCCCTTCTGTTTTCCCCTGAATCCGGATACTTGATTTCCCCCTGGTTTTACGATAGGATGCCGCCCCATTCCGGTCTTGAGGACGGAAGAAAGCGTTTGGAGTTTAAGAAAGTGGATTTTAATCCCTGCATGAAGCACAAGGCGGTCCGCAAGGCGGTGCGCATGTTCGCCGAGGCTGAACTCGCTCCCATTGCCCACGACATCGACCGGGACGCCCGTTTCCCCTGGGAGGTCATGGAGAAGATGAGGCCTCTGCACTTCTTCGGCCTCCAGGCGCCCAAGGCCTTCGGCGGAGCGGAGATGGACACGATCAGCTACGCGATCGTGATCGAGGAAATCTCGCGCGTCAGCGCCGCGGTTGGCCTTTGCCTCACCGTCCACAACAGCGTCGGGGTCTATCCCATCGTTCGTTTCGGGACTGAAGAACAGAAGAAACGCTTCCTGCCGGCGATGACGCGCGGGGAGCGGATCGGCGCCTTCTGCCTGACCGAAGCCAATGCCGGCTCCGATGCGGGAGGCGTGGAGACGATCGCGGTCCGCGACGGTGGGGATTACCTCATCAACGGCACGAAAATCTTCGTGACCAACGGCGGCGTCTGCGGCACGGCGCTCATCTTTGCGATCATGGACACGCAGAATCCCCAGCGGGGCGCCGGGGTATTCATCGTGGATAAGGATACCCCCGGTTTTACCGTGGGCGAAATTGAAGACCTCTGCGGGATGCGGGCGAACCCCGTTTCCTCTCTCTTCATGGAAGATTGCCGTGTTCCGGAGACGAACCTGTTGGGCCGGCCCGGAGACGGGATCAAGATCGGTCTCGCGACACTCGATGCGGGCCGCCTCGGTATCGCCGCCCAGGCCTTGGGACTCGCCCAGGCCGCCTTCGAGGACTCGGTCCGTTATTCCAAGGAGCGCCAGCAGTTCCGCAAGCCGATCTCCTCATTTCAGACCATCCAGAACTACCTTGCCGACATGGCGACGGAGATCGATGCGGCGCGGCTTCTTCTCTACCGGGCCTGTGCGATGAAGGATGCAGGGCGGCCCTTCGGAGCGGAAGCCGCGATGGCGAAGCTCTACTGCAGCGAGACGGCAACGCGCGTGACGAACATGGCCGTCCAGATCCACGGGGGATACGGTTACAGCAAGGAGTACGACGTGGA
>JAFGRP010000041.1 GCA_016935075.1 Deltaproteobacteria bacterium
CCTGATGACGGGCTTGGACTCAGGCGACTGCCTGGACAAAACGGCAGGCATCCAACCCTTATGACTTTTTCAGCAGAATCCTTCAGGAGAGGGGTTGGGGTGAGGCCGAGTAGGGAGTGCTTTTCGGGTTCACTTTCAACTTTTAAACTTTTAACTTTTAACTCGAATCTTACAGCCGCATGATGCGCAGGGAGCCTGTGTTTTGCCTGGATCCGGGAGGAGCGCTCTCGGTCAGGATCACCGTGTCTCCGGGTGCGGCCAGGCCGCGGGCTCGGGTGAATTCGAGCAGCGCCTCCCAGTCGTTCCCATCGCCCTCATCCAGGAGCAGGGGAAGCACGCCGTAGGAGAGGCAGAGGAATCGGTGGACCGCTTCATCGCGGCTGAACGACAGGATCCAGCACGGCGGCTTGAACCGCGAGATACGGCGCGGCGTGGTGCCCGTTTCGGTCGGGGCGATGATCAGCCGGATCTTCAGTATCCGCGTGGCCTCGATCACGTCAAGGGAAATCACGTCCTCGATGGAGATCGTCCCCTTTTCCTTCTTTTTCTTGAAGCGGTCCAGGAGATCGAAAGCCCATTGCGAAGCTTGCTCCGGGCGTTCGATGGACGCCGCGATCCGGGCCATCATCCTGACGGTCTCCACGGGATGCCGGCCGATGGCCGTCTCCTCCGATAGCATGACGGCGTCGGTGCCGTCGAGGATGGCATTGGCCACGTCGGTGGCCTCGGCGCGCGTGGGAAGGATATGCTCCGTCATCGATTCCAGCATCTGGGTGGCGGTGATAACCGGGATTCCCCTCAGGTTCGCCTTGCGGATCAGTTGTTTTTGCATCGCCGCAATATCGGCAATGGGTGTCTCCACTCCGAGATCGCCGCGGGCGATCATCAGAGCGTCTGCAGCATCGAGAATCTCATCGATATTCTTCACGGCCTTTTTCCGTTCGATTTTTGCCACCAGGCGTACCTTGCGCCCCCTTTCCAAGGCGAATCTGCGGATTTTTTGAAGGTCCGCGGCCCGTTCCACGAACGAAACGCAGAAGAGGCCGATCCCCTGTTCGAGTCCGAATTCCACGAATTCCAGGTCACGGGGTGTGACGGCATCGATACGGATCGGACTTCCGGGAATGTTCAGACCTTTGCGGGATAACAGCATCCCGCCGACAAGGATCCGGCAATCGACTTCATCTTTACGGATAGCCCTGACTTTCAATTGTATGAAGCCGTCATTGAGATAAATCAGGCTTCCCTTTTTCACACTCGCCGTCAATTCGGGGTACTCGACGGGGATCAGTGAAAGCGATCCCGGTTTTCCGCTGGTGCAAAGAGTGACGGTCTCTCCGCGCTTGAGCGGCAAGGGGTCGGGATTTACTTTTCCGATGCGGATTTTCGGTCCCGGCAGGTCGATCATCAAGGCAACGGTTCGTCCTATTTCTTCGGACGCCCGGTGGATATGGGCGAT
Organism: Deltaproteobacteria bacterium; assembly: GCA_016935075.1. Lineage (GTDB taxonomy): Bacteria > Desulfobacterota > Syntrophia > Syntrophales > UBA5619 > UBA5619. The sequence goes on from JAFGRP010000041.1 coordinate 1,460, forward strand.
ATCTTCCGAGTGTTCGTATAGATTTCCATGGGACATGTTAAGCCGGGCCACATTCATGCCCGCATGGATCAATTTTTTCAGTATTTTCTCGGAACGGCTGGCAGGGCCGATGGTACAGACAATCTTTGTCTTGTGGCGGGAAAGCTTGATTTTCATTTTTTTCTCATTTCAAAGCGGTTCGGGGCGCATCGATTCAGATGGAACCGACGGAGATGCGGTTGCGGCCCTCTTTTTTCGATTGATAGAGGGCGGCATCGGCGGCGTGGATCAGCATCATCGATTCATCCTCGCGCGTCGGATGAAAGGTGCTGCATCCCAGGCTGATCGTGACAAAGGGCGCGGCCCGCGACGATTCGTGGGGAATGTGCAGGTCCTCGACCCCTTTTTTCATGACTTCCGCCACTTTTATGGCCCCGTCCAGCGGGGTGTCGGCAAGGATAATGATGAATTCCTCCCCCCCGTAGCGGGCCGCCAGGTCGCTGGGGCGGCGACAGTGGTAGTCGAGCACCTGGGCGATCCGTTTCAGGCATTCATCGCCGGCCTGGTGGCCGTAGGTATCGTTGAACATCTTGAAATCGTCGACATCGATCAGGATGATGGAGATCGGCTTTTTCTGGCGGATGGCCCGCTTCCATTCGCTGCGGAGAAAGTCTGAAAAACGCCTGTGATTGGCGATCCCCGTCAGGTAATCCTGGGTGGCGAGTTTCTGCAGCTCGCGATTGGCCAGATCGAGTTGATAGGTTCGTTCGTTGACCAGTTCTTCGAGAATTTTTTTTCTCTTGGTCAGCTGACTCACGCGCCAGCGATAAATGGAGAGGATGGCCATGGCCGCGGCCAGGATCGCAATGGTGATGAACCATCCGGTCTGCCAGAAAGGCGGTTCGACGGTGATGCTCAGGGCCGCTCCCTCTTCATTCCACACGCCGTCGCTGTTGGAGGCGCGTACCCGGAAACGGTATTCCCCCGGAGGGACGCTGGTGTAGGTGGCGTCCCTGCGTGCCGCCGTCCGGTACACCCAGTCAGGATCAATCCCTTCCATCTTGTATGCATAGAGATTTTTGGCCGGGGAAGAGTAGTCGAGGGCGGCGAATTCGAAGGAGAAAAAGTTGCGCCGGTAATTCATTTCGAACCGTTGTCCCGGAGAGCTCAACAGGCCGGGCAGCATCTCCTGGTCAAACACCTTGAAAGAGGTAATGAAAACAGATGGGGGCGTCTGGTTGGTGAGGATCTCTTTGGGGTTGAATTCCATCAGACCGCCGGTGCCGCCGAAGTACATGCGGCCGTCGGGCCCGTAATGCCAGGCGCCGTAGTTGAAATCGCTCACCATGATCCCGTCGGAGAGGCCGAAATTATTAAAGGTATTGCTGCGCGAATCGAAACGGGACAATCCTCGGCCCGTAGAGAGCCAGAAGACCCCTGACGGTTTTCCCTTGTCGTCTCTTTCCTCCAGCATGGCATAGACCAGGTCGCCGGGGAGGCCGTCCTTCTCAGTAAAATAGGTCCATTCCCCCGTCGAGATCCGCAACCGGTTCAGACCGCCGCCGTAGGTGCAGACCCATAGCAGGTCCGGGTCCCATACGGGTTGATACATGCACATCACCGTATTGTTGCCGAGAGAACCGGGATTTCCGGGATCGTGGCGGTACCGTTGGAATTCCATCCGCTCCAGGTCAAAGCGGGTGATTCCCTGGTCGGTCCCGATCCAGAACAGGTTATTGTTGAGCGGCGATTCGCAGACGGACTGGATGATGCTGCTTCCCAGGCTGTTGGAATCGGCGGGATCGAAACGAAACACCCGGAACGTATCGGTTTCGGGATCGTACAGATTCAGCCCGTCCCCGCGGGTTCCCAGCCAGATCCGTCCCGAACTGTCCTGATATAAGGTACGGATATAATTGCCGCTGATCCCGGCGGGATTCTTCGGATCCTTGCGGAGATGCCGGATCTTCCGGGTTACAGGATCGAAGATGTCCAGCCCGTCCCGGGTGGCGATCCAGAGCCGTCCTTCCCC
>JAFGRP010000042.1 GCA_016935075.1 Deltaproteobacteria bacterium
AGGGCGAGCAGGTCATCATCGCCGAGCATGATCTCTACGACATCGACCGTAACCTGCTGGATGCGTTGGGAATATTTGAATTCACCATGGGCATCAAGGTGGAAAAGGACGGGATCATCAAGGTTAACGACGTCCATTACCACCCCAAGATCATGCGCAATCCCTCCCAGAAGGCCGTCTATGAAAAGATCGGCAACATCGTCAGGATCGATGACGAGTATTTTCTGCTGTCCAGCTCTCAGGCGGAGCTGCTGAATGAAATCGCGGCATACAACAGCGATGAAGAACGGACCAGGGATTTTCGCGAACAATACGCCGTGGTCCACAAAATCAAGGATCTGATGCGCACCCATGAGCTTCCGGTTGATGACTCGTACGCCGGATACAACCCCGTATTCGTGTCGGATATCGAATTGGGGATCAAGACCATTTCCGACGAGGAAATTGAGCTTTATCCAAGGCTTCTGGAAGAAGCGGCCGATTTTACCCCGGCCTTCAATGAGCAATTCGACCGTATCTCGGCCATTCACAATTCGTATCATATCGAATATGGAGGCCAGACTTATGATCTGGTACTGTCAGAGGCCAATCAGGAGACTCTGGCGGGAATCCGCAAACACAAGAATAAGAAGGGAAAAGCTGAAATCACCCGGTTTTTGGACGAAGTGGAGGATCACATCCCCCATATCAAGTACAGCAAGCGGGTGATCGGGTGGGGGCCGGTCAAGATGCCGGCGTTGGCCAGGGAGGCAAGCCCGCTGATCTGGGTGGAAGAGATCGACGAAGAAGGCCAAATCGAAACCTCCCTTTCGGTGACGGCCACGGATGGCCAGCCGATCCAGATTCCGCTAGATTTGGACCCGACGCCACTAGAGGAGGCTTGGCAACAGGCCACTGATCGTGAGGAAGAAACCGTCCAGATCAGCATTGAAGGACAGCCGGTCCAGGTGTCGCGGGAACAGCTCGGACAGGTGATTCAGGTGATCCGGCAATATCATGAGGATGCCGCGGTCATCAAGGAGCCGGTTGCGGAAAAGCCGATCGCGATGGAGGAACCCAGGCCGAAAACGGACGCGTCATTTGTGCAGATAAAAGAACAGTTCACTGAACTTGAATATATCGAAGAAGTAGCCCCGCTTCCCCTCGCCTCCCTCGAGATTCCCCGGGCCGTGGCCGAACAACAGGAGTGGAGCCTCTTCGATTATCAGCAGGTCGGTTTGAGTTGGCTGCAGAACCTGTACTATTCAATCGAAAATGGGGAAGGGAAACTGTCGGTTCAGCGCCCGGCCGGTGGCTTGTTGGCCGACGATATGGGTCTGGGTAAAACCATTCAGATCCTGAGCTTCCTGGTATGGCTGCATGAGAAGGGGATCCTGCGCAATGCATTGCTGATCATGCCGAAAACACTCATCAAGAACTGGACCAGTGAGGCGGATTTTTACGCCAAGTCCAAAGGGGAGATCGAAAAGTTCTTTCCGAAGGGAGAACTGAGTCCCGTGGCGTTTATCGACAGCCAGCAACTGAGGACACGCCTGGGTTTCTACCCCCTGCAGGAGTATATCGAACTCGCCCGGCACAATATCGTAGTGACCAGTTATGAAACCATCATGAATTACTGCAAAACGGAGCGGCACTTCCAGCAAACGTTCGGGATCGTTGATTGGGACGTCATCGTGTGCGATGAAGCCCAGCGTATCAAGAATCCCCGCACCAAGCGCACCATTGCCGTAAAGGCCCTCAAAGCCGGCGTCAAGATCGCCTGCACAGCCACGCCGGTGGAAAACTATATGGACGAACTGTGGTCCATATGCGACTGGATTCTGCCCGGTACACTCGGCTCACTGTCGCAATTTCGCAAGGAGTACGTCCATAAAAAAGAAGCCGGGGGCGTGGAAGTGCATAACAGCATTGCCGATAAATTGAGAAATCATTACATCCGGCGCACCAAGGATGAGGTGCTGCACGACAGGTTGCCGACCAAGACAATCGTGGTCGAAAAAATTGCCGCCTCCTCTCAGCAAGCGATGGCTTATAAGCAAGTGCAACGGTCCATCCGGCAGGACAAGCATATTCTTGGCTATATCGGTCGCCTCATCGGCATGATGAGCCATCCGGAATTTGGCATCGCCGGTGGGGAGTTCCGGGATCCACTGCGGACCATGGAAGCGGCGCCCAAATTCGAGTGGCTGCATCGGACCCTGGCAGAGATCAGAGAGCGCCAGGAAAAAGTCATTCTCTTCACTCCCTCAAAGTGGATACAGCGGGCCATCCAGAAGTTCGTCGTCCAGACCATGGCGCTGCCCCATGTGCCCATCATCAACGGCGATACCCACATCAACGCCCGATTGCAGGATATCGACAGGGCCCAGGCCGGCAGGGGCTTCGGAGTGATGATCCTGTCGCCGGAAGTGGCCGGGTTCGGTCTGAATATCACTGAATTCAACCATGTGATCCACTTCTCGCGGGGCTGGAATCCTGCCAAGGAAAACCAGGCCACGGATCGCGTGTACCGGATCGGGCAGCAAAAACCTGTCAGCGTGTATATCCCGGTGATGACGTGGGGGGATCCCGGGGCGAGCACCTACTCGTCCAACGAAGACTATTACAGCGATGAAGTCTTCCCGGAGAGACCGACGCCGGAGGAAAACCTGGACATCCTCATGCGCCGCAAAGGGAGCATGCTCAAGAATTTCTTTTCGGTGGCGGCCAGCATTAATCCGCAGGATCTGCTGCAAGGAATTCTCATCGAGGATCGATCCGAGGGCCACCGTCTCGGTTTGCTTGAAGTGATGTCGATGTGTGATCATTACCAGTTCGAGGCCCTGGTGGCGCTCCTGTTCGAACAGATGGGCTATGATACCCGGCTGACGCCGCGAACCAATGATTATGGCGTCGATCTGATCGCTGAAAAGGGAGACGATCCGCCCCTCCTGCTGCAGATCACCCGGACGGATCCGGTACCGGTCCACAAGATCAAGGAAGTCATCGCCGCCCAGGCCATTTATCAGGAACGGCTGAAGCGTGATTGCGCGCTGGGGATCGTTCTGTCTTCCTATTTGCCGAAGCCGTCAAAGAAATGGACAATGAAGCACCACATCGAGGTATTCGACTGGTCCTTCCTGAACCAGTGGAACCACAAGACAGAGTTCGGGTATCCGGAAGTCCTGGCCCGCGACAATGAGAGGGTGGCAGTGGTTGGATGAACAATTGAGAGAATCGGGGGTGTGTATACCAGGAAATCCGGAAGAAGAAATGCTGATACCACCAAGGCGGCGGCCCGATGTATTCTGGATCATGGGGACATAGGAATACGATCCGTGCCACTCCAATATTCTGGCTTGGCTCCTCGGTCCCGTTTAGGGGCACAGCCCCGGTGATGTCTTCATCAGGTGTTTCCTTTTTTTGTATTTGATTACTTATAAACCATTAAAAATCAGGAGAATGCTATGTCAGAAAACGAAAACCGGAATTATTACATTGTGAAACATGACCTACCTTCTTTGGAGTCTTATCCGAATCTGATCTGGCGGAAAACAGGCGTCAAACCCGATGTAGCACCACGAGGATTCAACAAAGTGGGCTTGGGGGATCGCTGGATTTCCTTTGCCTATACGACCGGTTACGAGCCGATCAGTCAGGTTACCGGAATTTATGAGTGTATTGAGAAAGCACGTTACGGGAGATTACCGTATGGGAGTGCGAAGGCCTGGATGATCAAGGGAAAACATTTTGAGAAACAACCGAAACGACCGGTTAGTATCCCTCCTTTGAACGATGTCCTACAACGAGAGAAAAAGCTGTTCGCGCGCACGACATTTGTCAAAATCTCTGCTAAGGAGTTTCAGCTTCTAGCAGATACGGTGTTCAGAAGGGAACTCGATCCAAAGAGCATTCCTCTTCTGCAGAGAGAACCCATATGTGAGCAGGAACTTCTGGGGATCGTTGCTTTTGGCTATGAAAGACTTGGAATTGACAAAATCAGCAGCATCCAAAAGTACTTCCCGGACATGCTGGTGGAAATTCAGGGTAAAGAGCTATATCTGGAACTTGAATACTTCAGCAGCGGCTTCTTCAAGCATAAACACCACGAGCGTGTTCAAAACCGTATGTATGCAACGAGTGGCATCCCGGTGGCAGTACTATGTTGGGTAGACGATGAGCCAAGGGTGCGGGATGAAGTGCATAAAGTGTTCGAGCTTCAATCGCTCCTTCGCGATGTAAAAAAAATTACCTGGTGATGGCACAAACTGACAATGAGAATCCGGAAGACTCGTATCTATAACTAAAATAAATACTCTCTCATTCATTTTGGTCTGCAGCAGCATAACCTTGGATGGCTTAGTCCATCGTCATTGCCTGGATTATCACGAGTGCCGGTGAATCCCTGATCTGAACAATGTAGAGTTCGATGGTGCGATTGTTCGTTACATAAAAATGTCAAGATGAAATAAATTCAAGTTGAGGGCGACAATACGTTGTCCATGGGAAAGGGATATAATGGATGTTCAGGAGGAACGTATGGCAGAGCGGGAATGGCCCGAGGGGCACGCGTGGGATGACACGGTCATCGGCTACAACCTGGCGGCGGAGCAGCTGGCCATGCTGCGGCAGGCCGCGGCGGCGGCGGGGGTGCAGGTGTGCGCCACCGAGTCGGCGGTGGACCTGCTGGCCGTGCCGGCTTTCCTGGCGGTGATCCGGCCGGTGCGGCTGGGTCTTATCGAAAAAGAGACCTTCGCCGATTGGGTGGATATGACCGTGCGATATGTCGAGCCGCGGCGGTTCGGCGTCCTGTTCACCCATCCGCCGGCGGAGGAGTTGCCCCGCGGGTTCGCCAAATTCGTCACGCGTACCCCGGAACACCTGGACGCCGAATCCCTGAAACTGAAAATCCTCCACCAGCGGATGGCCATGCGCCGCCATGACCGCCACCTGCAGGGCCTGGAGCGGCGGCTGTTTCGCCTGCTGCACATCCTGAAAGTCCTGCGCGCCAGGGGCATCCTCTATCCCGCCGATTACCACCGGGAGTTCCGGGCCTCGCGCCGGACACTGCAGCGCGACATGGCCGTGCTCAACGCCCTGAACGAGCTGGTGGAGTATGACAAGGACCAGCGGGGCTACGTGCTGCTGGATGCGTCCGGGTTGAATTTCGGCGACCTGCCCGGCGCGTTTCCGCCGCCGGATCGTCCCCGGCGCCGGCCGGATCCCGGACGCGGCGAATGATGGGCTTCGGCGGGAGCTGGCACGCCGGCTGCGGTATGATGGGCGGGGAAATGCCCGGCCCTGGCTTGAAAAGGCCGGCGTCTGCAAGCTGTGACGTGACCTTCACGGGCCTGAAAAGGACGTCACCTGTGGGCTGCATCTGTCCGGCTGTGAGAAGCCCCGGCCGGGCCTGAATAGGATGCCTCCTGTGGGCCGCCGCTGTCCGCAGGAATTGAAAATTTGTTCGCTCAGGGGGAATACGATGTCTGTTTGCCGTTTTTTCATCCTGGTCGGGGCCGCCCATCCCCATCACGGGGACGGGCTGCAGCCCCTGGCCCTCCTCAGCCTGTTCGACGACAAGGGATTGTGGCTGCTCCACGATCTACGGAGCGGGGAACGGTTCCGCGTCCGAACCTCGGCCAAATACATCTTCGACGACGCCCTGCTGCTGCTGAGCCTGTTCGGCCTCCAGCGGCACCGGCGCCCTGACGAGGCGGCCCTGGCCGCAGCGGTGGAACAGGCCTTCGGCACCACCGACCTGGCGCGCATCGAGGCGACCCTGAACCGGAGCCGCCTCCTGCGCGCCGCCCAGCGGCAGCAACTCTACCAGGCCAATCAGGACGTGTGGTCCCGCCTGACGCGCCTCCGCCTGGCGGCCATCCGCCTGGGCGACAATGCCCTGCGAATCGGTGGCATTTCCCTGGATGACCTGCCCGAGCGGTTTCGGAAAACCATGGTGCGCTACCAGATTCAGAACTGGGAAATTGTTACAACAACCGAATTCTCTGTTTGGGCGTTATAATGAAAGGATCCAGCCGAATGAAGGAGGTATTCGTTATGTCAAAGGAACGCCAGGCAGGTTTCCGGATCGGTACCGTGCATGGCCGGCTATCGGCCCAGAAACAGGATTCAGAGGCCCAGCTGCGCAATGAGCTGTATCTCATCGGCATGCTGAAGATCGAGATGACCCAACAGACAAGCACGGATATCCGGCTGGTCGCCTACGAGATGCCGCTGGAGGCGGGGCAACCCCGGGGGAGTTGCATCGACCTTTTCGGTTACGACCAGGATCACAATCCCTGGCTCATCGAGTTGAAAGCGTCCGACTCCAATGAAAACATGGCGGATATTGTTGAACAAATCAACAGATATGCCAGGAGCTTTGAATCCATCAAGGCTGCCGTCCAGGCAGAAGTGTGCGCCCGGTATCATTGGAACGGTTTCCACTTCGGGAAGGAAACACATCACATGATTCTTGCCGGGCGTGAATTCTGGGTTAGAAGGTCAGGGACTATTCAATGGCCTGAAAAAATCTATTGCTGCTCATTTGCTCGCATCCAGAGCGAGTGCAATGAAGAACGGGTCGTTCTGCTGGAGAAAAACACCAGCGGTTGGGTTGGCCTGAAAATTGAAAACAGAGCACAACTGGTTCTATGAGAGGCAGGTGAAATTGATCAGCGTAAGTAATTCGTTCTAAATTTTTTTTGAAGGAAATGAACAATGCACGACATCCTGGAGAAACTCGGGGATAAACAACGCCGCGGCAGCAAGCCCCGATGCCACTGGTTGACGCATGGCGACAAGGCGGTCGTCGCTGAGCGGCTGACGAAATTGCTGGCGCCCTGGGGAAAAGTGACATCGAAGAACAAGTGGCTACCCGATGGCTTCGAGAACACCACCGAAGCCGAGCTGATCCACCCGAGAGGTTGGGTGCCGGAAAACATTCCCCCACAGCTGAAAGAATGGTGGCTGTTCATCGATACGGGGAATTCCCGCACCCCCAATTTTGACATCGCCGGTACATGCGATGTGGTGATCGACTCTGATCTCAGGGAAGGACTGTTTCTCATTGAGGCCAAAGCACACTCATCCGAGATAACTAACGAAGAGAAAGGGAAATCGCTGAATCCTCGCAGCAGCGAGAACAGTTTCTGCAACCATATCCATATTGGCCGGGTCTTGGCCGACGCCAGCGCCCATTTGCAGAAAATAACGCGACTGCCCTGGGCCCTGTCGCGGGACAGTCATTACCAGATGTCCAACCGCTTCGCCTGGGCCTGGAAGCTCACCGACTTGGGCATACCGGTCATCCTGGTCTACCTCGGCTTCCTAAATGCCAAAGAAATGGACGACCAGGGAGAATTGTTTACTTCCGCGAAGGATTGGGAGGATGCGGTCAAAACCCACAGCCAGAACCTTGTGCCGGCCGAAGCCTGGGAGCAGCCATTGGGCAAGCCGGATGTTCCCCTCATTCCACTTATCCGCTCCATGGAAATACCTTTTGATCAAGCCCTCCCGGAAGACTCAGGTGAACATTTGAGGGTATTCAGATCTTGAGGTAAAGAAATACATTCGCCCTTTTATTCATCTACTTGTATGCAAAAAACCACCGGTTGCCCGGTGGCTTTTGTAACAGGATCTAATGCTTAATCTGGAGTTTAAGAGTTAAACGACAAACAAGACCGTTACTGATTGAAGATAAGTGAGTTAGCGGCTGATGGGCTGTAAGACCCCTCGTTCATCCACCGTGTATCCGAAGGCCGATA
>JAFGRP010000043.1 GCA_016935075.1 Deltaproteobacteria bacterium
CGGCGGAATCCGCCGTCACTGCATGGATTGAGGCTAAGGCAAACGAGTTTTTAGATAACAACTTTCCGTGTTTGAAAAGGATTCCTTTCGAGAAAGCTCTTCGCGCCCCCACTACGCACCAGCATAACTATCTCAATGCTTACATTACTGATCTGGCCAATGTGATCGACATGGATGCCATTAGCGGGGCGAAGATCAACATGGGAGTCGATCCGCTTGGCGGTGCCGGGGTTCACTACTGGGGACCGATTGCTGAGCGATATGGGTTGAACCTGACAGTTGTCAACGAGGCCGTCGACCCGACATTCCGTTTTATGACAGCGGATTGGGATGGTCAGATCCGCATGGACCCATCCTCGCCTTACGCGATGCAGAGGTTGATCGATCTGAAGGATCGCTTCGAGATCGCCTTCGCTTGCGATACCGACCACGACCGGCACGGGATTGTCACCCGGAGCGCAGGACTGCTGCCTCCCAACCACTACCTTTCGGTCGCCATCTTCTATCTCTTCCAGCACCGACCGAAGTGGCTCAAGGAAGCGGCAGTGGGCAAGACAGTGGTGAGCAGCCAGATGATCGATCGAGTTGCCGCAAAACTAGGTCGAAGATTATATGAGGTGCCGGTCGGTTTCAAGTGGTTCGTGGATGGCCTGATCGATGGCTCGCTTGGCTTCGGCGGGGAAGAGAGCGCAGGCGCGTCGTTTGTCCGTCGGGATGGCAGCGTCTGGACAACGGACAAAGATGGAATTGTCCCGTCTTTGCTGGCGGCGGAGATCACAGCCCGGATGGGCCGTGATCCCGGCGAAATCTACCGCGAACTCACGCGCGAATTCGGTGAGCCGGTTTACGACCGAGTTGAGGCTCCGGCCACCCCTGAGCAAAAGGAACTGTTGTCGAAACTCTCACCCCGGCAGGTTCATCTTAGCGAGCTGGCAGGTGAAAAAATAAAGACTGTCCTAACCCACGCGCCGGGCAACGGCGCTCCCATTGGCGGGTTGAAAGTGGTGGCAGAAAGCGGATGGTTCGCGGCGCGTCCTTCTGGAACTGAGAATATCTACAAGATTTATGCGGAGAGCTTCCGTGGAGCGGATCATCTGCGCCGCATCCTGGAGGAAGCGCAAATAATTGTCAACGAGGCTCTGTCTGCGGTGCCATAGCTGCAAATTTTAAGGAGACACTATGAGCAATCAAACCCCTGTCAGCAAGCCGGTCTACAGTCTTTTACCTACTGACGTCGAAGGGTTTGATTCCCTGGCGGAGCTTGCTCTGGATATGCGCTGGTCGTGGAATCATGCTACCGACGAAGTGTGGCGGCAGCTTGATCCCGCGCTTTGGGAATTTAAAGTATTCTTCACACGGATTACAGGTCCACGTGCGCGAAACTGATTTCATTTGGATTGCAGAATAAGGAGAATTAAACCATGAAGACAAAAACTCTTTCCCCGGAACTTCTCCACAGGATGGATGCCTACTGGCGTACAGCTAACTATCTTTCGGTCGGCCAGATTTATCTCTACGACAATCCCCTGCTTCGGGAACCGTTGAAACGGTCGCATGTGAAGCCGGCGTTACTCGGGCATTGGGGTACCACGCCGGGGCAAAACTTCATCTACGTGCATCTGAACCGGGTCATCAAGAAGTATGACCTTGATATGATCTACATTTCAGGTCCCGGCCACGGCGGCCCGGCGCTGGTGGGCAACACGTATCTCGAAGGCACTTACAGTGAAGTCTATCCAAACATCACGCAGGATGAGGCCGGACTGAAAAAGCTGTTTACGCAATTTTCTTTTCCCGGCGGGATTCCCAGCCATGTATCCCCGGAGTGCCCGGGCTCGATTCACGAGGGGGGCGAACTGGGCTATTCGCTCAGCCATGCCTTCGGGGCCGCCTTCGATAATCCGGAGCTGGTCGTCGCCTGCGTTATCGGTGACGGCGAAGCGGAAACCGGTCCGCTGGCAACGGCATGGCACTCCAACAAGTTCCTTAATCCGATCTCCGACGGCGCCGTGCTTCCAATCCTGCATCTCAACGGCTATAAAATCGCCAATCCGGCCGTGCTTGCTCGTATCACCCATGAGGAATTGGACCAGTTGCTTCGCGGCTATGGATGGACGCCTTACTTCGTGGAAGGGGATGAACCGGAAGATATGCATCAGCATATGGCCGCTGTGTTAGATGCGGCTATTGAGGACATCCGGCAGATACAGGGCCATGCGCGAGCGCATAACGACGTTGCGCGACCTCGCTGGCCTATGATCGTCCTCAATTCGCCCAAAGGCTGGACCGGCCCCAAAGTCGTTGATGGCCAACCCAATGAGGGTACCTTCCGTGCGCACCAGGTACCGCTCTCGGTGAACGCCGAGCACCCCGAGCATCTCAAGCTCCTTGAAAGCTGGATGAAAAGCTACAAGCCTGAAGAACTCTTCGACGAGAAGGGCCGACTCCAGCCCGAATTGGCCGAGCTGGCGCCTAAGGGCGACCGGCGGATGGGCGCCAATCCGCACGCCAATGGCGGGCTGCTGCTGCGCGA
>JAFGRP010000044.1 GCA_016935075.1 Deltaproteobacteria bacterium
CTCGGTATGGTCCGCCAGTGGCAGGAACTCTTCTACGGCCGCCGCTACTCCCATACCGACATGAAACGGGCGCCCGACTTCGTGAAGCTGGCCGAGGCCTATGGCATCAAAGGGCTGCGGGCCACAAGGCCCGGAGAGGTGAAACGCGTGCTTCGGGAGGGTCTGGAAACGCCCGGCCCGGTGGTGATGGACTTCCATGTGGAGCCGGAGGAGAATGTTTTCCCGATGGTGAAACCGGGAACACCGCTTACGGAGATGGCCTTCGGCAAGGTCCGTACCGCGGTGGCATGAACCATCCATAAGGAAAGGGAGCAACCATGCCAGTCCAGTTCAAAGAACGAGCGATAGCCGTCATCGTCAACAACCGGCCCGACGTGCTGGCCCGAATCGCCGGCACCTTCAGCGCCAGAGGGTTCAATATTGAAAGCATCTCCGCGAACATTACCCGGAACCCGGCCGTGACCAAGATCATCATTACCACGCTGACCACACCGGAGACGATCACCAAGGTCATCAAACAGTTGAACCGTCTGGTCGATGTTTTGGAGGCCCGGAGACTTCGCCGACCCCATGCGGTCCGGAGGGAAATGATCCTCGCGCGGGTCCCCCTGACGAAGGAGCGGCAGGCGGCGATCCGGGAACTCATCGACGCCCGCGGTGGGAAAACGGTCAGCGTCGAACCCGGGTCCGCCGTCCTGGAATTTACCGGGGACAGGGAGGAACTTGAAGAGATCCTGACCCGCCTGGAGGCGTTGGGGATGGAAGACTTTTCGCGAACGGGCGTCATCGCGCTGGAACGGAGCAACCCCTGAAGTTGCACAACCGCTTCCGAAAAACCGGCTTGCGGCGACGAACCCATGCCCATTCCTGACCGTATGAGGCCTTTGGAAATCGGATCCCGGAAGCGCGCATTGGACCGGAAGCGCATCCCGCAATCCCCGCCCTATAGGCGGGGATCAGGGGCGCAATAAAAAACGGTCATCTTCCTTGCCGGGAAGCACCCGCTCTGTGGGCGGGGCTTCAAATTTTTCGGGGTCCCCTGTCCGCGCGGCGTAGCGCCGGCAAAGACAACTGTTTGAGCGCGGAGCGCGAGCTTCGTCTTTGCGTGCTACGCGAGGAGGCGCAGGACCGAAAAATGTCCAGCGCGCGGAGGGATCACGATTTCCACATTATGCAAAAGTTTCCGCTATGGAAAACCAGGCGCGCTATTCAACCCCGGCTGCGATTTTGGCCGCCTTCACGGTGTTCATCATCAGCATCGTGATCGTCATCGGTCCCACGCCCCCGGGGACCGGTGTAATCAGGGACGCCTTCTCCTTCACCGTCTCGAAATCCACGTCCCCGCAGAGCCGGGCCTTTCCCTCCGGCGTCATCCCGATCCGGTTGACCCCAACATCGATCACCACCGCCCCCTCTTGGACCATGTCGGCCGTGATGGCCTTGGGCTTCCCGGCGGCCACGATGAGAATATCCGCCCTCCGGGTATGAAAAGCCATATCTTTCGTCCCCGTGTGGCAGATCGTCACCGTTGCATTCGCACCCCGCTGCTTCTGCAGGAGGATGTTGGCGATGGGTTTCCCCACGATGTTCGACCGTCCGACGATAACCACCTCCGCCCCGTCGGTTTTGACGCCGGAGCGGATCAGGAGCTGCTGGATACCCGCCGGTGTGCAGGGGAGATAATCCGCCTCGCCGATCACCATCTTCCCCACGTTAACCGGATGGAAGCCGTCGACATCCTTCTTGGGGTCGATGGCGTAGAGCACCTTCGTCTCATTGATGTGCTTCGGAAGGGGGAGTTGAACGAGTATGCCGTGGATCTGGGAGTCACGGTTGTAACGATCGATCAAGGCCAAGAGCTCGCCCTCCGTCATGGTCTCCGGCTGATTCTCCTGAATGGAATGAAATCCGAGTTCCTTGGAGGTCTTCTGCTTGGCCGTCACGTAGCTCATCGATGCCGGATTCTGACCGACCAGGATGGTCACCAGTCCGGGGGCCACATTGTATTTCTCCTTCAGCCGGGCCGTCTCTTCCTTCAACTCCTCCCGGATCTGCCGGGCAATCTCGCTGCCGCTGATCAATTTTGCAGTCATTTCTTTACCCTCTCTTTAGAATAGTCCCCTGACCTTGCCGGTTTCTACATCCACATCGACCCTTCTGTAGGCAGGGTCGGAACCTGTCCCCGGCATCAGGCTGATGGTTCCCGTCACCGGGCAGAGGAATTTCGCACCGGCAAAAACCAGGATATCGCGAACCGGAAGGATCCAACCTTTGGGGACTCCCTTACGGGTCGGGTCATGCGTCAGGCTGAGGTGGGTTTTGACCATCATCGTATTGAAATCCTTCATTGCCGGATCAGCCTCAAACCGTTTGGCTTTGGCTTCCGCCTCAGGGGTCCAGGAAACGCCGTCGGCGCCGTATACCTCTTTTGCAACGAGCTCAACCCTTTGCCTGAGCGGCAATTCCAGCGGGTAGAGGAATTTGAGCTTTGCTTTTTCCTTGCAGGCATCCATAACGGCATCGGCAAGTTCAAGGGCGCCATCCCCGCCTTTGAGCCAGTGTTCGGAAAGAGCAACACGTGCCCCTGCCTGCTCGGCATACTTCCGGACCATCGCGATCTCCCGCTTCGTATCGGTGTGAAATGCATTAATGCAGACCACCGGGTTGATTCCGGATTTTCGGATCACCCCGATGAGGTGGGTCATGTTGCAGAGCCCTTTTTCAAGAAGTGCCAGGTTTTCCTTTGTGTATTCCTGAGGCAGCGGCCGTCCGGGAACGACTGTCGGTCCCCCTCCGTGCATCTTCGATGCCCTGATCGTTGTCGTCAGAATGGAGACATTGGGAGTCAGACCGCTCAACCGGCTTTTTACGTTCCAGAACTTCTCGAAGCCGATGTCCGCGGCAAA
>JAFGRP010000045.1 GCA_016935075.1 Deltaproteobacteria bacterium
ATGCCCAGATGGTCGCACGCTTCAGCGGGGCGGAGGCGGTGATTGGGGTGGATGTCTCCGGCGAAAGGCTCGCCATGGCGCGGAAGATGGGGACCGATATCGTCCTCAACCCCAAAGAGGTGAATCTTCAGGACGAGGTGGATCGGATCACCCATGGCACGGGGATGGACATCGTGGTGGAGCTGACGGGCAACCGGGGGGTAGTGAACGAGGCCGCCAAAACCCTGCGCCGGGGCGGCGAGATGGTCCTCGTGGGGTTGTACTCCGGATCCGTGGAGATCGATCTGGTGAACAACGTCATTTATAAGGAGGCCACGGTTTATGGGGTCACGGGACGGATCATGTGGGACACCTGGTGGACGGTCCAAAGCATGCTGCTGACGGGGAGGATGGACATCTCTCCGGTCATCACGCACCGGTTCGATCTGGCGGATTACAATCAGGCCTTTGTCCTGGCGGAATCCGCCATTGCCGGAAAGATCCTGCTCACAATGTGAGCAGAGGCGGAATCAACCATATTGCAAGATATTCAAACGAAAAAGGAGGTATGAAAATGGCAGGTTATCAAAAATCGAAAGGTGTTTTGGTTGTGTCGGCAGTCGTTTTGGTTGTCTTTCTTGCGAGTTTGGCGACAGCACAAGACAAATTTCCATCGACCGCAATCACCGTTGTAGTTCATACTAGCGCTGGCGGTGGTACGGACGTGATGAACCGCTTCCTTGGTGCGCAGATGGAAAAAATCTTTGAAAAGAAGGTTATGATCAGCAACATGCCGGCCGGCACCGGTGGTGTTGCCGCGGAGTATGTCTGGCAGCAGAAACATGATGGTCACACGCTTCTGGGCTGTTCTGAAGGGACAACATTCTGGTCGGTGATCGGTGCCACGAAACACGGGGCCCATGATTGGATATACTTCATCGCCGCAGGATCGCCTGGCGTTATGGCGGTAAAAACCGAATCTCCTTACAAGGACATAGACAGCCTATTAAAGGCGGCCAAGGAAAGACCAAAAACCATCAGGATAAGCAATGCCGGAATGGGGAAGACATGGCATATCAGAGCCGCGATATTGGAAAAAGAAGCGGGCGTCCAGTTCAACCATATTCCCTATGCCGGAAGTAATCCGGCTATCTTGGCCATTCTTGCCGGAGAGGTCGACGTCGTCAGCGCCGCCTTACCTGAGCTTTATCAACATGTCCGGGCCGGAAAGCTTAGGATCATTACCGGGACAGAGAACGAGCGAATCAAGGTCGCAGGGTTGGAGAAACTTCCGTCTCTGACCGAGAAGTATCCCGACGCGGAAAAATATTATCCCATGCGTCAGTTTCTTGGCTTTGCCGTTCCCAAAGACGTTCCGCCGGATAGGGTGAATATCTTGGGCACCACATTCGAAAAGGTCATCAACAGTGCCGCCGCCGATGAATTTTTCAAGGAGCAGTACATGACAAAGATCGGCCTCTGGGGAGAGAAGGGTAGCAAATTCGCCCAGACGATGGAGAGTAACGTCTCCTGGGTTTCGAAGGAGCTGGGCGTGGCCAAGGTCGACCCGGGCACCATCGGGATTCCGAAGCCGGTCTGGGCAAAATAAGCGTATCAAGAAAGAGGTTTCCGGGGAGTTAAGCCCCGGAAACCCTGGATGGAGATCAAAAATGGAAACGGACAGGAAAACTTGGTATACATGTCACATCCTCTTCAGTGTTGCGCTGATTCTGGCTGCGATTTACATCATCATCGATTCTCTGAAGATGTCAATCCCGCTGATGGAGAGGGGGCAGGCGACGATTCTGGACATCCCAGGATTGACTCCGATTATCTGTTCGCTATTGCTCATCATTTTATCTCTGGTTGTTATCGTCTCGGCATGGCGAAGCGGAGGCACATTGAAACATCTAGTATCGCCGGATGTACGCAAAGCATTGGGAGGCCGGGAAGCGATCGTGGTTTATAAGGTCTTTACCCTTCTGTTGCTCTATGTCTATTTGCTGCTGCCGTTTCTCCCCTATTGGGCATCCACCTTTCTGTTCATGGTTGTTTTCATGTTATCCTTCCGGGTTTTTTCATGGAAAACTATTCTGATTTCGTTTTTGGTTGCAATATTGATCAAGGTGATCTTCGGCGATCTGTTCGGGATCTTGTTGCCGAAATAGGATATGTGTAAGAGGATCAGGTGTGCTTCTAGATCAATTAGGCAATTTTATAAGCGATTTGGCAACATTAATGACGCCGACAAACTTGGCTTTGCAATTCCTGGGTATGGGGTTGGGGGTCATCGTCGGTGCGTTGCCGGGCCTCGGCGCCACGCTGGGGATTGCCCTGCTTACGCCGGTGACGTTTGCCGTCCCGACAGAATACGCCATTGCGGTAACGATGTCGCTTTATATTGGGGTCATGTTCGGCGGGTCGATATCGGCCATCTTAATCAATATCCCTGGCACTGGCTCCGCGGTTGCTACGCTTTTCGACGGATATCCCCTGGCGAAAAAGGGATTGGCCGCCAATGCGATCATGGTCAGTCGTTGGACGTCGGCGGTGGGGACGATCTACGGTCTATTTGCCTTTCTGCTTCTGGCGCCGCTGCTTGGCATGATGGCCGTCAACTTTGCCTCACCTGAATATTTCTGGCTGGGCATCATGGGCGTCTATGTGTGCGGTAGCTTTTCTAGTCCCGAGATGCCAGTCAAGGGCTGGATCGGAGGCCTGATCGGCGTGCTCATCGCTTTTATCGGGATCGAGGATATCCAAGGGGTGCAGCGGTTTACCTTCGGAAGGCCGGAGCTGCTCGGTGGTGTGGAACTGATCCCCGCCATGATGGGATTCTTTGGAATCCCGGCAATCATCAGCGCGCTGAGTGTCGGGCGGACGGTTACCACCGAGGATATGGGCAAGAAGGACGTTCCGATCTTGCGCTATCTCTGGAAAGAAAATTACCACATCTTCCGCTGGTCGATGATTGGTGTCTGGATTGGTGCCCTCCCGGGCGTCGGCGAAAACGTCGCCGCTTTTCTGGCTTATGCCGACGCTAAGAAGCACCACCCCGATGGACCGAAGTTCGGGACGGGCGTGTACGCAGGTGTCGCTGCACCGGAAACGGCCAACAACAGCGCTATTGGCGGGGCCGTATTGCCCATGCTGACCTTGGGCGTTCCAGGGAGTCCCCCGGCGGCGGTTCTGCTGGGAATGCTTATGCTGCACGGCCTGCATCCCGGACCAATGTTGATGAATGATCATCCCGAAATCATCCCCCAAATCGGTGCAACCATTCTGATTGGGACGATCCTGACGGTGGTCGTCGGCGCCATTCTGACGAAACCGATGGTTCATTTGCTGAAGATCCGGCAGGAAATTCTTATGGCGATCGTGGCGGTAATGGTCGTCATCGGGTCCTATTCTATGAAAACCAGTATCTTCGACGTCCAGATCATGCTGCTCTTCGGCGTGATCGGTTATTTCTGTGACAAGCTCGACTACAACCCGGCGCCGATCGTGGTCGGGATGATTCTAGGGTCCATCATCGATTTTAATCTGCGGCGTACATTAATCGTCAACGCGGGTTCGTTGGTTGGTTTCTTCAATAGGCCGTTCTCCATCGCACTTATCTGTCTGATTCTGTTGTCGATGGTCGGTCCGGTCCTCAAGAAAATCAGAAAACCGAAAGTCAGAACCTAAGGGAATGGCTGCGCCTCATGATGGAGCTGATCCGGAAATACCCCAAAAATTCGATGCAATTCACTATAGGAGGATAAAAACAAATGAACAAATTGGCCAGCAGTACCTCATACTTGGGGATTGTAAAGAACCGCTTCATGTCCTATCAAGAGGGTCACACACTCAGGGATAAATTCAGCATCGCCTCAAAATTTGAGGGGATCGAAGGATTCGAGCTCGCGTATCCCGAGGATTTTGAGAATCCCGCCGAACTGAAGGATCTCCTCGAGCGCTATCACTTCGGCGTTGCGGCGATCAATTTCCGTTCCCGCCGTATCGGCCGCTGGCTGCGGGGTTCCTTTACCTCCGCGCAGGTCTCGGAAAGGCGGGAAGTAGTCGATGATCTCAAGCGGGCCATGGATTTCGCCGCCGAGCTGGGTTGCAATCGGATCACGACCTGTCCGTTGAACGACGGCAGCGATTATCTCTTTGAAATGAACTATATCCAGGCCTATGAGGGGGC
>JAFGRP010000046.1 GCA_016935075.1 Deltaproteobacteria bacterium
GCATATCGAGTTTCGCGACAGTCTTCCCATCAGCGCCCAGGGCAAGATGCTCCGGAGGGTCCTGAAGGACCTGGCGAAATGCTGAATCTTTGAATATTCGCATTCTGGCAGGCGAATGACAAATTACAATGGGGGAATAGTACGACGGCGTGCTGATACGCTGCGTGAAACGGAACCGCCGGTGCGAGAACCGTCGGAATAGACTGTGAAAGGATTACTAAGATGGACGGATTTTTCAATACGGTACTCCACATTGATGTTACCGAGAAGTCTTTCAGGGAAGAGCCCATCAATGATGATGTCTTCAGGAAATTTCTGGGAGGCAAGGGACTGGCGACTTATCTCCTGCTTAACAATACGAAGGCTGGCGTTGACCCCTTGTCTGCGGAGAATGTCATAATTTTCCCTACGGGGCCTGCTATGGATACGAAGATCTTCGGATCTTCCAGGTTTGCTGTGATTACCAAGTCGCCGCTTACCGGCATCTACGGTGAGGCTTATGCGGGAGGCAAGGTAGCCGGGCCACTCAGTAGAACCGGCTATGACGCAATCGTAATCAAGGGGATTTCTGCTGATCCGGTGTACCTGGAGGTCACCAACAAAAAGGTGCTCTTTCATGATGCCGCACACATATGGGGAAAGGATACCCATGATGCCGAGGATGTCATTCGAAGTGAGGTAGGGATAAAAGGTGCTGAGGTTGTGGTGATCGGCCCGGCGGCGGAAAATCTGGTCAAGTTCGGCATCATTGCGAACAACTACTGGCGATCACTGTCTCGCACCGGACCGGGAACGGTAATGGGATCGAAGAAGATCAAGGGGATCGCCTTTTATGGCGACAAGCAGAGAAAAGTGGCCCATCCCGAACTCCTCAATGAATTTTGTAAGGAGACGAAGGACAGGAGCAAGGAAGATCCCAGAATTCCCCGGTACTTCAGAGAAGGAACGCTGCAGTCGGTAACGCTGACCAACGAGGCCGGGGCCTTTCCATCAAAATACTGGACCACGGGCACCTACGATAAGTGGAAGAATCTCAATATCGACGGCCTTAAGGCAAAATGCACGGTGAGATCCGTGGCATGTCCGAAGTGCTTCATTTCCTGTGCGAAGCTGTCGGAGGTGACAACAGGGAGACATAAGGGATTGAAAATCGAAGGTCCCGAATTTGCCACCATCAATGCTTTTGGCGGCCAGTGTCTCATTGATGATATCACTGAAATCGCCTATCTCAACGACATATGCGACCGCTTGGGAATGGATACGGTGAGCGCCGGCAATATCGTTGCCTTTGCCATTGAAGCGGCGAAGCGAAAGCCAATCGGATTAACCCTTGAATATGGTGATGTTGATGGTATCGCCGATCTCCTGCATAAAATGGCACGAAGAGAGGGTATCGGGGACATTCTCGCCGAGGGGGTACGATACGCAGCGAAAGAATGGGGGTTGGAAGACTTGGCCATCCATGTGAAAGGACTTGAGGTGTCTGATTACGAGCCTCGGGTGCTGAAGGGAATGGCTCTTGCCTACGCAATTTCAGACAGAGGTGCCTGCAATCTCAGGGCGACTGTGTACGCCGCGGAGCTTGCGGGTAAGATAGCCCCCGAGACCATTGAAGGAAAGGCAAAGGCGGTTTTCGATCTTGAGGACCAACATGCCCTCTTCGATGCCCTGATTCTCTGCCGGTTTTTCCGCGGTCTCTACCAGTGGGAACAAATCGCGCGAATCATCCATGCGACGACCGGAATGGACCTCGACAAAAAACAGTTGCAGGAGATTGCATCGAATATCGCCAACAAGACCAGAGAATTTAACCTGCGCGAGGGGATGACCGCCGCTGCAGACACCCTTCCCAAGAGATTTTTCAGTGAAAAGCTGGAGGATAGCGGCAAGGGCATCACGGAAGATGAATTTATGACGATGAGATCCGAGTATTATGCGTTGAGGAGTTGGAACTGATCCGGAGGCGGATGGCTGGGAATCTGCGGTATCGTTGAAAGAAAATGGGGTTAATTGTGGAGAACGGGACGACTCCCCCACACGAATTATTTCCTTGACAGGCCGTTTTAATGTGGATATTGTGTATACAAAATACAGAAAATCCCATGATATGATGTCCCTTAAAGCCTGCCGGACCAATGCCGTCCTGTTACCCGTGGCCGTCAAGAAAGACTTCGACCGGCTCATCGGCAGGGAAGTCCTTATCGAGGGGTACGGTCTCACGGAGACGACCCCCCTGACCTATGCCAATCCCATTGAAGTCGAGTATATCGTTCTCCGGGTGTCCGATGAAAATGGGGCTGGCAACTCTGAGAGTTAACGCCTTTTCCGTTTACAATGCGGATTGACAGGCTGGAAATCCGGTCGATGAATCCCGGCGGGCGAGGCGCTCTTTGAAAAAAAACAGCAGATCGGATTCATTAAATCCATGCCCTGGTCTCAGGGGGCGTAAAAAACCAAAAGGAGGAAATGATGAAAAAGCGCGTGCAGAAGTACCTGGTAACGGTCATCGTATTGTTCTTTTCAGCGGCGATGCTGGCTGGTCCGGTCCTGAAGGAAGCGGCGGCCCAGGATAAATATCCTTCCCGGGCAATTGAGTATATTATCCCCTGGGGACCCGGCGGCGGGGGGGACCAGATTGGCCGAAAAACCGGTCCCATCTTGGAAAAGTTTCTTAATGTTCCCTTTCCCGTGATCAACGTTCCCGGGGCTACGGGTGGCACGGGCATTACAAAAATGTTGGCCGCGCCGGCGGACGGCCACTCCATTTTGCTCTACATCGCCGATACCCATGCCGTGCTCGCGACTTCGACGGCCAGTTGGAAGATGACCGACCTCGTACCGGTGGCGCGGCTGATGCTGTGTCCGTCCTTCCTGTTCGTGGCGGAAAACAGCCGTTTCAAATCCTGGGCAGATTTTGAGAAAGAGGCCAAAGCGAAGCCCGGAACCCTGAAAGTGGCGACCCTCGGGTTCGGCAGCGTCGATGACATCACCCTGTCCTATTTAGAGGGCAAGGGGGTCAAGATCATCCAGGTGCCCTACTCCAAGCCCAGCGAGCGTTACGTTTCCGTTCTCGGTACCCATGTGGACGCCCTCTACGAGCAGGCCGGCGACGTGCGGCAGTACATTACAGGCAAGCAGATCAAACCCATCCTCATCTTCGGCCCCCAGCGCCTTCCGGCCTTCAAGGATGTCCCCTGCTCGAGGGAAGTCGGCTATGATGTCGGGTTGCCCCAGTTCCGATCCATTGTTGTAAAGGCCGGGACGGATCCGAAGAAGGTCAAGGTCCTCTCCGACGCCTTCGGCAAGGTGGCAGCGACACCGGAGTACAAGGCCTTCCTCGGGGAACATTACGCTACAGCAGACAGCTATTTGAACAACGAGGAGTGCACCAAGTTCATCCTTTCCGAACTGGATTCGATGAACAAAACCTGGGGCGCCAAGAAGAAGAAGTAGCGTTCCTTTTTCAAGCTTGTCCGCCTCCCGGTCCGGACCGGGAGGCGGATATTCCTATGGAGGTTATTGGGGATCATGGCCATGGAAAAAATAAAACGGATCATACCCTATGCCCTTGTCCTTCTGGTCAGCGCGTATTTCTATATTCTCGCCGGCCGGTTCGGGTTTGATGCCAGGCCAGGAAGCCTGGGCCCGGACTTCTGGCCGAAGCTCTTCCTCGGCCTGACCATCGTGGTTTGTCTGTACGAGATCGCCAAAACCGCCCTGTTTCATCAAAGCAAGGAGTTGGAAGACGATGCCGGAGAGGAAAAGGCGGAGGCGCCAAAGCGGTATCCCGGGCTCCTCATCATCGGGACAGTCATGACCGTTGCCTACGTCTACTTCGTGAGTATTCTGGGATTCATCCTCTGCACGTTTCTGTATCTGGTTCTCTTCATGGTTGTCGGCCGCTACCGCAAGGTCTGGGTGATCGCGGCCAACAGCGTCATCGGGACGATTCTGTTCGTCGTGATCTTCATGAAGGTGGTCTATGTCTCCCTGCCCCTCGGGCAGGGGCCGTTCCAGCAACTCTCCCTGCTGGTATTGAAAATGCTCGGCGTCAAGTAATGTAAGGAGTTGTTATGTTGGATATTCTCAGCCATCTCGGCATCGGTTTCCTGCATTGTTTCCAGCCGGTGAATCTGATATTCCTTTTCGTCGGGATCGTTGTAGGTCTTCTGGTCGGCGTCCTGCCGGGACTGACCCTCGTCATGGGCGTCATTCTGGTCCTCCCCTTCACCTACGCCATGGACGTGACGCCGGCCATCGTCCTGCTGACGGCCATGTACGTTTCCGGCACCTACGGGGGCGCCCCCACGTCCATCCTCTTTCGGATTCCCGGAGAGCCCATTCATGTCCCCCTCCTCTGGGACGGGTATACCATGGCCCGGCAGGGTCAGGCGGCCAAGGCCCTGGGCTGGACCATCTGCGCGGCCCTGATCGGCGGGCTCTTCTCGGCGGTCATCATGGTAACGCTGTCGGAACCCGTCGCCAAGTTTGCCCTGACTTTTTCCACGCCGGAGTATTTTGCCATTGTGATCTTCGGACTGACGAGCGTCGTTGCCCTCGGCGGCGGATCCCTGACGAACGCCTTTATCAGTCTCTTTTTCGGGCTTCTCATTGCCACCGTGGGCGTGGATGTGACGTACGGTTCTCCCCGGTTCGCCTTCGGCTTGCCCATCCTCATGGACGGCATCGATTTTCTGACCGTCATGGTGGGCGCCTACGGCGTGGGCGAAGTCCTGACGCGGCTGGGCGAGGGCTTCATGACGGTTCCCGTGGAAACCGTGGGCTCCATGAAAACGAGGATGCCCTCCCTTAAAGAGATCTGGAGGATTGGGACGACCTTTTTCCGGAGTTCCATTCTCGGTACGATTATCGGTATCGTCCCCGGCGCCGGGGCCACGATCGCCTCTTTTGTCACCTATGGTGTGGAGGCCCAGTACGGAAAGCGCAAAGCGGAAATGGGCACCGGAATCCCCGAGGGGATCGTGGCGCCCCAGGCAGCGGCCACCGGCTCCGTCGGTGGAGCCCTCATCCCCCTTCTGACCCTGGGCATACCGGGGAGCGGCGCCACGGCGGTCATCCTCGGGGCCTTTCTCCTCCACGGGATCCAGCCGGGTCCGCAGATTTTCATTACCTCCACCGACATGGTGTACACCGTTTTCGCCTCCTTGTTTTTGGGCGTCATCCTCATGTCCGTCGTCGGATACGTTGCCATCAAACCCCTTGTGAAGATCCTCGATTTCCCCGAGTCCGTCGTCTCGACCTTTATCATGCTCCTATGCTTTGTTGGGGCTTTCTCCATCCGGAACAGCATCTCCGATCTCTGGCTCATGGTGGGTTTCGGCGTCGTGGGGTATGTCTTTGAGAAAATCAAGTTTCCAATCGCCCCGATGGTTTTGGGAGTGATCCTGGGTCCCCTGGCGGAGAGTTCCTTCATGACAACGATGATCAGCTTCCAGAACGACTGGACCATTTTTTTCCGCCGACCCATCAGCGGAACCATCATGGCCCTCACGGTCATCGCCCTCGTTCTGCCCATGATACGGAAATATAGGGAGCTCAGTCACTTGTAACAGGTAACTTGAGTCCTTTTTTTCAGCTGGGATCCGGCATCTTCTATGCCGGATCCCAGCTGGTCTCTTTGCAGACAGTAAATTTGTCGATACGACTGTATTTTCCACCTGATGCGGCCTCTTGGAAACCCGGCATCCGTTTCCGGACCCCGAAAGGGAATCAAATATAATGAATTTTTTCTGAAAAATTTCTTGACAAATCGCGTTGACCAGGACAGAGTGTATACAAAATACAATATCTCTCCGGCGGGTCATGGAAAAAACGTGCGGAAACTGATTGATAATCCCAATCTTCGGATTCAGACTTATAAGATTCTGAAGAACATGATTATCACACGAGAGATCCTGCCGGGCAAAAAGATCAGAGAAGAGAAACTGGCCAAGGAGATCGGCGTCAGCCGCACCCCCATCCGGGAGGCGCTTTTCCGGCTCGAAAATGAGGGCATCGTCAAGATCATCACCCGCCGCGGCGCCTTTGTCGTCAAACCAACCAAGGAAGACATCGTCGAGATCCTGCAGGTCCGGGAGGTGCTGGAAGCACTGATCGTCCGTCTGGTCACCCCGCTTCTGGAGGAGACCGACATCCGGGAACTCAGATCTTGCCTGGAAAAGCTTCGCGCTACACCGGAAAAGGAACGGCATATCATCGACTACAACGATTCCGAGTTGAGATTTCATGACTTGCTCCGCAAAAAATGCCCGAATCAGATGCTCCGGCGGATGATGGCGACGGTCAACACGCGTCTCCAGATCATCCGGCTCAGAACCGTGGTTCTGCCCGGACGGGCGAAGAAAACCCTGGATGAACATGCCGCGATCCTGAAGATGATCGAGAAGGGGAACGCCGAAGAAGCGGAGCTGATGATGAGGAGGCATGTGATCAGTGTCAGAACGATGGCCCTGGAAAATATCGACGCCATGCTCTGGAATCCCGGCCGGAAAACAAAGAAATTGATTCCGACAAGGAAAGCTGAAAAATGAAGAAGATCAGAACCGACATACTTGTCGTCGGCATGGGGGGCGCGGCGCAAATGGCTGCGCTCAACGCC
>JAFGRP010000047.1 GCA_016935075.1 Deltaproteobacteria bacterium
TGCAGGGGGGATCTCCGGGGTATGAAGGGGCGGTCAATTCCGCATTTGATCCGGATGGTTCGCTGCGAAAGGACTATCTGCAGCGGGTAAAGCGAGTTATCAAAGCGTGCGACCGCCGTGGCGTCGTCGTCATTCTCGGTTGCTACTATCAGCGGCAGGATCAGATATTGAAAGATGCCGATGCCGTGCGGGCCGGGGTTGTAAACGTGGTCCGGTGGATCGGCGAGTCGGGATTCAAAAACGTTGTCCTGGAGATCGCCAATGAATTCAACCACTCCGGTTTTGACCATAATATTCTCAAAAAGCCGGCCGGTCAGGTCGAACTCGTTCGGCTGGCCAAGCGGACCGACCCAAAGCTTTTGGTCTCGACAAGCGGTCTGGGCGACGGTAGGCTGTCGGAGAATATTATTCGGGCCAGCGATTTTTTGCTGATCCATTTCAACGGGACGCGGACGGAGGATATCCCCGCCCGCATCGCGGCGCTGAAATCGTTCGGCAAGCCGATCGTCTGCAATGAAGATCAGAAGACAGGCGAGCAGGCAGCCAGGGCGGCTGAAAGCAGTGTGGCCCATGGCGCCTCGTGGGGCTTTATGCATGTCGAGGTGAATCAGCATGATCCATTTGTATTCCAGGGCGCCAAGGATGATCCGCCGGTGTACGCGGCCATCCGGCGGCTGACTTCAAAAGCCGCTCCGTAACGAGGCAATAACCTCAGATTCGAATGGAAGGAGACTGAAAGATGCCTGCACAGGTTTATTGTCGGACGATTCCTTCAGGGAGACACAACAGGCAAAAGGGGCCGGTTGGCTGTCTTCTTCTCTGTGGTCTGCTGGCGGTGTTTCCCATTTTTTCGTCAGGGCTGTTGAGAGGCCAGACCGCCGTATCGACGTTTGAATGCCTGAGCCTGTATTGGACGCCGGAGACGCCTTCCGACGGCGAGGCGAAAGTCCGTTTCCGTGCCGAGGGAGAACAGGTATGGCGCCAGGGGTATCCGGTATGGTATGACGATATGGATGGTCAATTCCGAGGCAGCCTGGTGAATCTTCGGTCCGGGACGACCTACGAAATCGAGCTGAGCGCACCCTCGGGCCAGAAAGCCATGCTTACCGCCGCCACCCGCAGCGAGCAATTTCCTATCGGGAAAACGACGCATCTGCAGGGCGGTTCCATGGATCGGCCCGTGCGCATCACCGAGTCCGGCGCCGCCGAGGGATGGCATCTGGTCACTCCGTCGCCGGGGACCAAAACCGTAATCGACGTCTTCAACCTGCACGATCACTGTATCGAAGTGGCCGCCGACTATGTGATCGTCCGTGGTCTGGAATTGAAAAATGCCGGACAACACGCGGTGCTGATTCGCAAGGGCGTGCACAATGTTGTTGTGGAAGACTGCCATATGACCCAATGGGGTCGTGTCGGCGGGGCGCGGGTCTGGGGCGTTTTTCACGGCTCCGACAGCGCGATCTATGCCGAGACCGGCGCCGGGGGACTGGTGCTCCAGCGAAACCTGATCGAGCATCCCCGCAGCGGGGCCAACGACTGGGAGTCGGGCCATCCCGACGGTCCGCAGGGGATCAGCCTGAACAATTCCTCCGGCGGAAATATCATCCGCTATAACGAGATTCGATCGACGGAGGATCATGGATACAACGACGGGATCGGCGGCAGCAGTAATTTCAGCTTCGAAGGCAGCCCCAACCGGGATTCCGATATCTACGGCAACATCATCACCCATTGCTGGGACGACGCCATCGAAAGCGAAGGCGCGAACAGGAATGTCCGCCTCTGGGGCAATTTCATCGATAAAACCTTCGCATTTGTTGCCACGGCGGGCACCTCCAAAGGGCCCCTCTATATCTATCGCAATGTATTCGGGACCAGCCGCATCTCTCATCAGGATTCCGGCGGCGGCGTGATCATCAAAACCGCCGGCGTCAAGCGAACCCTGACCCTGGACGGTCGGGAAGTGCCCGGAGACATGGGTCGGCGGTATATCTTTCACAATACGACGCTCCAGCCCAATGGAGCTCTGGATGTATTCAGCGGGCATGGCGTCTGCAATACGATTACCCGAAACAATATCTTTCGCGTTCGCGGCAACATCTACCCCGGCCGCCCTGAAAAAGGACCGCCCAACGATTTTCGTAACGATGTTACCGGGGGATATCTTGCCGGGGGATTTGTCCGGGGGATGTTTGTGCCCTCCGACCGGCTGGAATGGTTTTTGGCGGCGACGGTTCCTTCCATCCAATGGGGAAGAGTCGATTTTTCGCGGAGCGGGAAGAATTTTGCGATCACCGATCCGCTGGTTTATATCGCTAATCCGGCGATCGACAAAGGGGCCCGCCTGCCGGGATTCAACGATGATTACCATGGCGATGCTCCGGACATCGGGGCCTTTGAAAACGGCAATCCGCCCCTGCGCTTCGGCCGGGAGGCGGCGCCCGGTTTTGCCCGCGCTCCCTGGGAGACGTACTGAGAAATTCGGCAATGGCGCGTAGGATAAAGTTTACAAAGAAGTTATGCTGATGAACCTTGTGATCTGTGTCCAGGCCATCGCGTATTGCAGAGATGGAACGAATTTGTTTGAGGTTCGATTATGAAACGAATGTGTGTGTTCTGTCTGGGATGGTTAACCTGTATGGCATTTTCCCACCCACTGGAGAAGGTCGGGACGGATTCGGATTTCGAGAGCCCCCTTATCCGCGAAATGACAGCGACGGCGCAAACAAAGACTACCGGTCAGATCGAGTCCGCCAACGAAGCGATATCAGCTCAGGAAGCAACCTATGCGGAGCGGCTTGGCTGGCCGGCCGGATCGAAGGTCGTCCTCTTTCATGTCGATGATGCA
>JAFGRP010000003.1 GCA_016935075.1 Deltaproteobacteria bacterium
TGATGAAATCGACCTCGTCGGTCCTCAGGGCCGCATCCTGGAGACCGATACGCAGGGTTTCGCTGATGCCGGCGCGGTTCGGCAGGATCAGATCGCCCCCGTTGTTGTTGCAGGCAAAGCCCACGACCTCGCCGAGGATTGCGGCCCCGCGCTTCCTGGCGTGTTCGAACTCCTCCAACAGCACCGCTCCGGCGCCTTCCCCGACGACCAGTCCGTCGCGTTGACGGTCGAACGGACGCGGCGTGCACTGGGGACGGTCGTTGAAGGCCGTGGAGCAGGCCATCAAGTTGTCGAAGACGGCCACGGTGGTCGTATCATACTCATCCGCCCCGCCGCACAGCATCGCGTCCTGCATGCCGTACTTGACCGTTTCGAAGCCGAAGCCGATGGACTGGCTGCTCGTCGTGCAGGCCGTGGAGGAGGAGATCACCCGGCCGGTGATGCCGAACATCTTTGTGATGTTCACCGCCGTCGTATGGACCATGGACTTGAGGTAGTCGACCGCGCCGATGCTGCGAAATTCGGACTGGGAACCGCCGAAAAAGGTTTTGTAGATCTCCCGCTGGACCGTGGGGCTGCCGTGGGTTGAACCGAAGGCCACGCCCAGGCGTCCGGAGGTTACAAATTCCGGCGTCAGGCCGGCCTGGTCGAGCACCTCCTTGGCCACCTGACAGGCGTAGTACGCCACCGGCCCCATCGTCTTGCGGTGGGTCCGCCGGAAGTCAAAGGCGGGCGGATCAGCCACCATCCCGAAAACCTGGGAATGGATGAATTTCGACAGGAGGTGATCTTCGCGGAGCGGTTTGACGCCGGATACACCCCGCCGGAGGCTGTCCACAATCTCCGCGCGCGCATGGCCGATGGGCGTGATGGCCGAACAGGCTGTAATGACGACTCTTCTTCCCTTCATGGGCACGCAAACGCCTTTTCCCGGACCGGGACCGACGGATTCGATGTTTTATGCATGGGTTTCTTGCCCCCTCACCCTGACCAGCCCCTCGACATAGTCAATGAT
Source organism: Deltaproteobacteria bacterium (assembly GCA_016935075.1). Classification (GTDB taxonomy): domain Bacteria; phylum Desulfobacterota; class Syntrophia; order Syntrophales; family UBA5619; genus UBA5619. Next base: position 1,016 of record JAFGRP010000003.1, read on the forward strand.
CTGATTGATGGTCCGGATTCCCATGGCCATTTTTTTCTCATCGTGGGTCAGCTCGGAGTTGAGAAACCGTTCGATCCCCAGGAGCAGTTCGATGGCGTCCACACTGTCGAACTCGTAGGTCTCGCGCAGATCGTTATCGAGGCCGGGCTGATCGATCTCGAAATCGCGGCGAAAAATATTGAGGACTTCCGTTGTAATCTCTTCTCTGGTCATTGCTTTCCTGTCTTGTGTCCGCCTTCCCCATTTGATTAATATTGAATCATAATAATTTCCCTCTTGAATAGCAAGTGCAGCTTTTCTCATCCGGCAAAGAGCTTAACGAAGACGTCGCGGTCGAAACGCTCCTGACCGATCATCTGTCTGACCGCATGAAAAGAACCCATAACAGTCCCCAGTATCCCCGGCGCCAGCGCGTTCTGGCCGGCAAAGAAGAGACCGTTCAGCGGCCTGCGATGGAGCACGGCCATCGCCGGAAACTGGCGGGTCGACCGCATGACGCCGTACGGAGAACCGCAGGGGCTGTTCACCCGGTCCCGGAGCGTCAGGGGCGTGTAGGCATCGATGATCTTCGCCCCGGCCAGAGACCCGAAAATCTCTTCGGCCTTCCCGAGCAGGCATTCGGCTCGGCGGATCTTTTCCTCCCGGTAATCGGCGCCGCGCCCGCCCGTCGTCGTACCCTCCCACCGGCGCCACTCGGAAAAAGAACTTTTCGTGATCATTGTCAGGAGGTTCCTGTCTTTTCCGCCGGCCCGCAGTTGATAAAATACCCCTGCGGGAATCCATCCTTCCGAGTCGGCATGCAGCCGGTAGATGTTGTGCGGCAGTGCGGGGCGGGTTCGCGCGTCCACGGCAAAATTCGCCACGAACAGGCTCTCCGTGTCGGCAAACCCCCTGATCCGTCTCGCCTGAAGGGGTTTTACAGAACCCTCCGGCAGCATCATGAGAACCGTCTTCGGATGAACTGCGGCCACAATGCGTGATGCCTTGAGCACCCGCCCGGAGGCCAGCCTCAGACCGGCAACCTCTTTGCCTTCGGCCAGGATTGCCGCCGCGGGATCGTTGCAGATAAGACTGCCACCCCGTTTCGCCAATTGCGCAACGAACGCCTCCGCCATATCCGCCCCGCTTCCCACAAGACGCCACGCGGACAGAAGATAGGATGCCAGCGCCAGGTGGTGGTACAAGACGGGACAATCCTGCTCCGATAGCCCCATCCATCTCGATGCCACGGAAAGCACGCTCCTTAAGCGAGAGGTACATTTCATCTTCATCAGATAAACCGAGAGCGGCAGCAAAAGATCCTCTTTGAGAAAAGGAATCGCCGGGGACAGGAAGGACAGGGAATTCTGCAGATCGGCCATCGCGCAAAGATTTCCGAGGATCGTTGCGATCGGCCGGTAATCCTCCGGGAACGAGGATTCCAGCGCCTCTGCGAATGCATCAAGCCCTTCCGGCAGATCGAACGTAAAATCATCGAAAAGGTAACGGTCGATGGGCCCGTTTTGTCCCATTCGCTCAGCCGCCAACGCTCCCCCAACGCCCAGATAATCGAACATCCGTCTGAGGGGCTGGCTCTCCCCGAACGCGCCGAAATAATGAACCCCGACGGGGCAGTCGATGCCGTCCCGGGAATAACCGCGCATCAGACCGCCCGGCAGGGGGTTCTTCTCGATGACGGCCACGCGGTACCGCAGCCGGGAAAGGATGATCCCGGTCGAAAGCCCCCCGATTCCGGAACCGATGATCAGCGCATCAAAAGGCTTCTCTGTTTCCATCAACGACCGCCTGGAAGGGATGATCCACCTTTACATCCTTCGGAAATCGGATCACTTAAAGCGCGCATTGGGAATTCTTTATTTCGAACGGTTCTTATCGACGAAGCCGGCCAGAGCGCGGACGGAGGCAAATGCCTGGACGCCCATGTCCTTGCTTTCGATTTTGACGCCATAATCCTTCTCCAACATGAGGACCAGCTCCAGCACATCAATGGAATCGATCCCCAGCTTTCCCCCCACAAGCCGGTCTTCGTCGCCGATATCTTCCGGTGAAACGTCCAGGAGGGACAGGGTATCAATGATCTTGACCTTCAGTTCCGCGATGAGCATTTCCATTTCCGACCTCTTCAAGATGATTGTGAAATCTTTCAGCCATCCTCTTCCGGGCGAAAGGCCTGGATGCTGACGGCGGCCACCACTTCCGTACCCAGACAGACCTTCCCTTCAAAGACGGCATAGCCCTCCAGCGCGCAATCTCTCCGGACCTCGGTGATCAGCGTGGCGGACAGGGGAATGCGAGGCAGACGGAAATCGGCCCCCTTGATGCCCACCAGCCAGCCCTGGGTCCCGCCCCGTCCGGATTGCTGTCGTTTCCATCCCTCGAGGAGAGCCGCCGTTTGGGCGACGAGTTCGATCGTCACCAGCGCATCTACGGCCCTGTCGCGGTACAGCGGCCAGTCCTCCGTAACGACGGACGAGGTCACTGCCCGGTCGTCATCGACGGCCAGCGCCTCGCCGATCAGCCGCATCCGGCCCCGGTGGGGAATCAGGGTTTCAATGTCCATATTCGTCCCCTTCTTTCGGACCTCATAACAGAAATCCCGCACCGCGGCAAGACGGTCTTAGAGATACTTCTGAAATAAGGCCATGATTTTTGCGGATGATTTCCCGACAGCCTTCTCCCGGATTTCCTGCACGATCGGCATGGACCTTAAAGATCGGATTTCGCGTCTGCAGCCAACAGTATCCCCTGTAAACAGTATCCAGAACAGTATCCTCACAGAACAGTATCCTCTTGACGCGCCGGACTTTTTTGCTTATATTGATGCCATGAGAAAAACAAAGGTTCATCCGCTGCTTAAAAAAGTGATGGAATCGGCGGAAGAAAAAAAGCGGGATGCGGGATGGACAGGCAAGGTCCGGAAGAAATTGGCGTCGCTGCCCCCGCGGATCTGGACCTTCGGCGGCGCGGTTATTCTGATCCTTGCAATCGGGTGGTGCATGTTTTTACCCGATCAGAAGGAAGCGCCGCGAACGCCGCCCAAACCCGGAGCCGCTGGAACCGCAGTGACCCCCGGCGGCCAATCCCCGGCATCCGCCGTCACGCCTGCCGGGATACCGGAGAGCGAGCTGGTCTTCATCCAGTCCGTCCGCCTGCAGCCCCTCCAGCCCACACCGATGGACAGCCTGAAGGCGGATATCGTCCTCGCGCCGACCGCCCCCGAACGGCTTGCCTACACCTACCAATGGAAGGTCAATGACCAGGCCATCAAGGAGGCCACCGGGGAGACCTTGAATCTGTCGCCCTTCAAAAAGGGGGACCTCATTACCGTCACCGTCACGCCCCGTGTCGGCGACACTTACGGCCACGCGGTGGAAAGTCCGCTGGTTTCCGTCCACAGCGCCCCTCCGACGCTGGAACTGAAGGCCGCA
>JAFGRP010000048.1 GCA_016935075.1 Deltaproteobacteria bacterium
CCCCAGGTCGCGAAAGATCCTCTGGCCCGTCACGATCCCGTTCGTCCCGTTTCCCACAAAGGCGCTCTGGATCTCGTCCCATCGAATGCCCGCATCCCGGATCGCCGCCCTCACCGCCCTCTGGCCCAGGATGTGGAAATCATCCTTCAGCATGCCGAACTGGACTTCGCCGACACCGATGATATATACGTCCCGCATGGTCACATCCCCTTTGACGGCTGAACTTTTCTGAATTTATAGCTGATGATGGGCTTGCCTTCCCTGTTGTTCCGGACGGGCCCCGTGGTCAACTCGACTTCGTCCCCGCACTGGAAGCTCCCGATTTCACCTTCCATTTGAGCGAAGACCCTGATGTTCTCGGGAAGATCGATGTACGCCATGGCCATCGGCATGTACTCTCTCATGGTGGGCTGGCCGATAAAGACATCGGCCACGCTGTAGATTTTGCCCCTGCGGCTCAGCGGAATCACTTCCATCTCCTCAGACCAGCAATCGGGATTCGGACACGGCACGAATTTGGGAAACCAGATCTTGCCGCACTGTTTGCACCTGTGGCCCTTCAGATACGGGGGCCCTTCCTCGGGCATCTCCAGAAGGTCCGGATGGAAAAACGTGATGTCTTCCTGTTCTTTGTCCTTTTTCTTCTCTGCCATAGGAGCGCTCCGCTTCAAAATGTGGATCAGATGACCTTCTCCCTGCGCAATTCAGCGATCTTCCCGTCACTGTAGAAGAGCAGATCCTTCAGGACACCCTCGGTGTGCTGACCCAGATCGGGTGCGGTTACGGCGCGGGGTTCTTTGACGCCCGTCATGCGGAACGGCGATTTCGTGAACACGCGCTTTCCCGCGACGGGGTCTTCGATCTCGAGCAGCATCTTTCGCGCCTTGAGGTGGGGACACTTCACCAGATCTTCGGTGGATTGAACCTCGCCCACCGGAAGCCCGTGTTTCAGGAAGGTCCGGATCACCTCTTCCCTGGAACGGGACTCCATCCACGCCTTCACGATCGTATCGAGCTTTTCCCGGTTGGCTACCCTTTTCTTCCCCTCCGCAAAGTCGGGATCGTCCTTCAAATCGTCCCGCCCGATGGCCTTGCAGAATCTCTCCCACATGAATTCATTGGCCACGATGAGCGCGACATAGTTTCCGTCCTTCACCCTGTAAGTGCCTGCCGGCGCCTGGTACTTCAGGGTCTGCCCCCTCGTCATGATCTCCCTGCTGAAGGAGTAAATCATGATCCCCATGGCATTCAGGGACACCAGGCTGTCGTACATGCTGGAGTCGATGAACTGGCCCTCCCCCGTCTTCTCCCGCATGAACAGCGCCAGCAGGATGGCATATCCCGTCACCACGCTGGTAAAGGCATCCGCCAGACCGGGAAAGCCGTAAGAAGGCGGTCCGCCTTCCTCCCCGATCTGGTCCATGATCCCGGCCATGGCCTGAATCACGGGGTCAAAGGCGGGCCGGTCGGACAGGCCTCCGTCGAATTCCTTGAGCCTGCCGAAACCGCTGATGGCCGCATAAATGAGTCTGGGGTTGATCTGCTGCAGAACCGGGTAGGAGAGCCCGAGTTTTTCCACCGTGTTGGGGGCCATGTTTTCCACCACCACATCGGCATGTTTGACGAGCTCCTTGTAAATCTCCTTGCCCTTTTCGGCCTGGATGTTCAGCGTGAAGCTTTTCTTGTTCCTGTTGAAGATCTTGAACCCGCCATAGGCCTTCTGCCCTTTTCCGTCCTCCACCACAGGGAGGTAATTGCGCCTCGGATCTCCGACACCCGGACGCTCGATTTTGATGACCTCGGCCCCGGCGTCCGCCAGCCACATGGTGCAGTCCGGACCTGCGATGTACTGCTCCAGCGCAAGGACCCTGATTCCCTCCAATGGATAGCCCATCTTCATGCTGTTCTCCCTCTTCTCTAGAATCCTTTCACGGTTGCACGGGGCGCCATCCCATCGACCCTCAAGCTTCATCAGCCTCCCATCCATCCCCCTTAGCCGCCCCAGCCGGCCCGCGGCATTCCTTCAGCTTTAAGCAACATACATGCCAGGTTCTTTTGGTCTTAACCTTCTGAAATAATATTTAAAGTTTATTCTTTCCGATCCAAGGGCCGCCATGATTGCATGGAGAAAGCCCAAAAATCGGCATTTCCGCCGATCTTCGGGCAGCAACACGGCTCAAAGCGGATGGGGGCCTGTGCCGGGCGACGCTGCAGATACAGCCGCCCCGGGATCCCCATGGCATATGAACCGTCTCATAACCATATCGTCATGCCGGTCCCGGATCGAGTCCGGCTCTCCACTTCGCTTCGACCGGAATGACGGACGCAGGGACAATTATGAGACGGTTCATAAGCCCAATTTTTTCATTCTGTACTGCAGGGTGGTTCGCGCGATTCCCAACAGTCTGGCGGCCCCGCGTTTCCCTCCGACCACTCCGCCACAACGCCTGAGTGCCCCCTCGATGTGTCTTTTTTCATTTTCTTCTCGTGTCGGGAAGGCATCTCCTTCCATCTGAGGATTTTCGGCTTCGGCTGCAACATCGGGATCGAAGGAATGCAGCAGATGATGAAGATCCTTTTCCGCGATCGTATGGCCGCAGCGCAGAATGATGATTCGTTCGACCAGGTTTTGCAGTTCTCTGACGTTTCCCGGCCAGGGATACCGGCACAAGGCCTCGATGGCCGAAGGGGTGTACCGGGCCTCGGGTCTTTGCATCCTTCCCGCAAACTTGCCGGTGAAACGCCTTACCAGGAGGGGAATGTCCCCGACTCGATCCCTCAGCGGGGGAATGTGTATGTGCATGGTACTCAGACGATAATACAGGTCTTTCCTGAATCTTCCTTCTCGGATATTCGTCCGGAGGTCCTGATTTGTGGCGGATACGATCCTGAAATCCACCGAAGTCGGTTTACTCTCCCCTACCCTTTCAAAGGTCTTGTTTTCCAGCACTTGAAGCAGCTTGGCCTGAAGAGCCAAGGGAAGTTCGCCGATCTCATCGAGAAATACGGTGCCGCCGTCCGCCATCTCGAAACGGCCCGTCCTCTTGCTTCCAGCACCCGTGAAGGAGCCCCTTGCGTGACCGAAAAGCTCGCTTTCGATGAGGGTCGGGGCCAGGGCCGCACAATTGACCTTGACGAAAAGTTGACTTTTTCTCGAGCTGAGGTAATGGATGTATTGAGCAATGTGGTCCTTTCCGGTTCCGGTTTCCCCGGTGATCAGAACAGAGGCGTCGTGCCGGGCGATCAGGTTCACGGAGTTCATGAGCTTTCGCATCACGGAGCTTTCGAAAAAGAAATCCCCGTAGAGCTTCCCGATTCTTTCCAGCACATAATCTTTTTGTCTCTCGAGTTTTTCGCTCTTCTTCTCTTGCTCGTGGTACGTCAGCATGTTTTTGACTGCAATCGTGATCTGGACGGACAACTGCCCGCAAAACGCCGCCAACTCATCCATGTGCGCAGGCATTTCCTTCCAGGCAAGGTGGAACGAACCCAGATATTCGTTCCTCATGAGGAGGGGAAAGGCCATGGTCGCCCTTAAGCCTTCCTTCAACAAGGTGTCGGCCGTCGTCAGATCGAGATGTTGAGAGAGATCTTTGATGATAACGGGTTTTTTGCTTTGCAGTACGAGGTTCGCAATGGCCCCGCGGGATAAGGGTCGGCTCTCGCACGTGATGCCTTCCGGTTTTATCCCTTCGGCGGTCGCGAAGTAGCTGAGCGAATCGGTTTCGGGGTCATACAAATTGATGCTGCAGCGATCGTAGTGAAAGATATCCCTGATCTCGGTGGAAATCGTCCGGAACAGCCCCTCGCTGGTATGTTCCTTGATGATCGCGTTGTTGATCTCCAGTATGGTTTTGTATCTTTTCGTGGGAGTCCAGGGCATTATTCCCCTACCGAAGGCGGAAAGATTGGGTGCCGGTGATTATCCGCGAAGTGAGTCGGCAATTCAAGCCCAAAATTCGGCACGTGCCGTTGAAAGCTTCGCAGGGTCTTGATCCATTTTCTGAGTGCTCCGGCCGACCTAAGACCGGTCAACTTGTGGTATGGATCTTGCTATTTGACAAAGAAGCAAAACCTTACGCGGAGGAGCTGCGATAGGACGCGGTTCAGCGAACAGGTCGTGGAAGAAGTCGCGAAGAAGCCGGCTATCGGTCCGGGCCGAGGACTCGCCGCCGCAGCGATGTTGGGTACTGAGCATGCAAAAGATTGAAGCGGACATCCTGATCATCGGAATGGGCGGGGCGGCTCAACTCGCGGCCCTCAACGCCCACGACGCCGATCCCAACCTCAGGATCCTCATCGTGACCAAGGCGCTTCGCGGAAAGGGCGGTTGCAGCCGCATGGTTCAGGGCGGCTTCAACGTTGTGCTGAACGCCGGGGACTCCCACGAAAAGCACCTGCGGGATACCCTGAAAGGGGGCCAGTACATCAACAACCAGGAGCTGGCCAAGACCCTGGTAGAGCAGGCAACGCCCACGATCAAGGAAATGGAAACCCTGTACGGGTGCTTCTTCGACCGAAACCCCGACGGCACCGTGCATCAGAAGCCCTTTGCGGGCCAGTCGTTCGATCGCACGGTCCACAAGGGGGACCTCACCGGGATCGAGATCATCAGCCGCACCACCGAGCAGGTGATGAAACGGGGGA
>JAFGRP010000049.1 GCA_016935075.1 Deltaproteobacteria bacterium
CGGTCAGATCGTAGCCGGTCACGTTCTTGATCGCCTTGCCGCCGGTGCGGAGGACGGCGCCGTCGGCCAGAACCACTTCCAGCCCCATCACGTAGTTCTTCGTCACACCATACTTGACGGCCCTCATCCCCCCGGCGTTTTCCGCCACGTTGCCGCCGATCGTGGAGAATTTCCAGCTCGCCGGGTCGGGCGGAAAGAAAAGCCCTTTTGCGGCGCAGTGGTTGTAAAGGTCGATCGTGCGTACCCCTGCCTCCGCCGTTACCATCATGTTCCGCTCGTCGAGTTCGACGATCCGCGTCATGCGGTCGAGACAGAGGGAGATGCCGCCCTTCAGGGGGATGCTGCCCCCGGTGCGGCCGCTCGCGGCGCCCCGGGGGGTGACGGGAATATCATGCTCGCAGGCGACGGCCATGACCCGCGACACCTCCTCCGTCATCAGCGGCCGGACGACCAGATCGGGCTTGTTTGCCGGCAGAAGCGGAACGAAGGAGGCGTCGTAGGAATAGCCGAATCGATTCAGATCGGAATCCAGGACATGGTCCGGTCCCGTGATATCGCGGATTTTTTGTTTGATCGCTTCTGTGATCATTCACCACACCTCCCGTCCGGGCATCGCTTTACAGAATCGTCTGAAAAAATGCCATTATCCATCAAAAACTTTCACCGCCTCCGAAAAGGCCTGCCTTCCTCCCCATTTCTCTCCCTGTTTTGCTGCCTGTCGTCACGGATCTTCTCTGCCCGGCGGCTTCCCTCGTAGAGCTCGTACTCCAGCAGCCGGCACTCGATCTCGCCGTTGAAAAAGGGGATCCGCCTTTGGGCCCGGAGGCCGACCTGCTTCGCCAGTGCGGCGTTCCCGGTAAAGATGTAACCATGGTGGCCGCCACACCGCTTTTTGAAGAAATCCCCGATCTCCCGGTAGAGGCCGGCCAGGGTCGAAACGTCGCCGGTCCGTTCGCCGTAGGGGGGATTCAGAACGACCACACCGCTGTGCCCGGGAATCGCCGTCTCCTGGAAGGGACAGACCGCAAATTCAATCCGCTCCTCCACGCCGGCAGTCCGCGCGTTTTTCCTGGCCGCGGCAACAGCCCCTGGATCCACATCCGTAGCGATGATCCTGGCCGCCGTCTCCTTTTGCGCCTCGTGCGCCTGCGCGCGGACTGCCCGCCAGGCGGCCGGATCGAATCCCCTCAGATGGATGAATCCATAGTTGCTCCGGAGGAGGCCCGGCGCTCGGCCTTCTGCGAAAAGCGCGGCTTCGATCGCCAGCGTTCCGCTCCCGCACATCGGGTTCACGAATCCCCTCCGTCCATTCCAGCCGGTCGCGAGGATGAGCGCGGCGGCAAGTGTCTCCTGCATCGGCGCCTGAAGCGGGATCTTCCGATAGCCCCGCCGGGAGAGGGGATCGCCGGAGGTGTCGAGGTAAATGGAAACCCCGCTTCCCTTCCAGAAGACATGGACGACCGCCCGATTCCGATCGGGTCCGGAGTCCGGCCTCAGGCCGCATTTTTCCTGCATCCGATCGACGATCGCATCCTTCGCCTTCCGGTTGACGAAACGCAGGTCGTTGATCGACGGGGTGTCCGCCGTTGCGGTAACCGAAAGGTAGGCGTGCTCACCCCTTTCGTGGAGAATTTCCTCCCACGAAAATTCCCGCAGGCCGCGGTAAAGCCCGTCGGGATTCTCCGCCGGGAAATCCGAAACGAGATAGAGGACCCGGTGGCCCGTCCGCAGGCGGAGGTTCAGGGACATCGTGTCTGCCAGAGTCCCCTCCGTCTCGACGGCCGCCTCCCCTTCCGCCATAACCGGAAAGCCAAGGGCGCGCACCTCCGCTGCAAGCCACGGAGGAATCCCCTTGGGACAGGTGATCAGAATTTTACTTCTCTGCGTCCAGAATTTCATGACGGCCCCCTAAACCAACAGAGCTTGCCGTCCCTTGGCATTCCCGCAAAGGGAGAAATCCAAAGAAACCGGATGATTTTAAGGTTTTATAACACAGCACCGCGGAAATGCAAGGGCAAGAAAGGGCTTTAGTCCGAATGATGTATTCTGCGACAATCTCTTCACGTCAGATTGATTCCATACAGGACTTCACTAATGTTCAGGTCGGCTGATCGGGGTAAATCATTCAATTCGGAGTGAAAGGTGCAAAGTCTTGACAGCTAATATCTGTTCCTGTAGAGTTCGGCTGCTGCTTCTCTTTTGACAACCAAGCACATAACACGGAGAATAAGCGACCGTGAACAAGACAGCGATAATCGATATAGACAACACCCTCTGGCAATTCAGCGACGCTTTCTATCTGGAATTGAAAAAAATCAACGGGAATTTTCCACCGCCCGAGCGGTGGTGCACCTACGACATCTGGGAGGGATACTGTTCGGTAGAGGATTTTATAGCGGCGATCAACACGATTCACCAAAATCAGGACAGCGATCAATACCAGCCTTACCAGGAATCACGAGACTTTTTGTCGTCGCTCAGAAAACATGGTTTTTATATCATCATTGCCAGCCACCGTACACCGGAGACGAGACAGCCGACCGAACGATGGCTTGCAAGGCATGGGCTCCCCTACGATGAAATTCACCTCTCTCCGGACAAGACCGTTCTCTTTCCCAATGCCGATATCGTAGTGGACGATTCACCGCTAACACTGGAAAAAGCAATAGAAAGTGGAGCTCTGGGTGCAGGATTGTTGTTCCCTTGGAACAGGACTTATGCCGGCAACGGGTTCAGGCTGTTTCAAAACCTCAATGAGGTGCTGCATTACATTCTGACGTCAAATTGAGGAACCATGATAGAGATTGACATACCCGGATCCGGCAAACTTTGTCTTCGTTTTCTGGTCACTGACTATAACGGCACATTGGCTTGCGACGGGATTCTGATACCGGAAGTGATTCCATTGATCAGAGCGCTCTCGACCGGTTTGGAAATACATATTGTAACAGCAGACACCTTTGGTCACGCAGCCGAATACTTGCGGATACTTCCTGTAAAACTGAAGATATTGCCGCCAGACAGTCAAGATCAAGGCAAGGCAGATTATCTCGGGCAACTCGGCGCCAAATCCGCTGTATGCATAGGCAATGGCAGGAATGACTTGCTCATGCTGAGGGATGCGGCACTTGGAATCTGCGTCACAGAAGCTGAAGGAGCCTGCATCCAGACCCTGCAGGCGGCAGATATCGTTTGTCGGTATGCAACGGATGCCCTCAACCTCTTGCTCAACCCGAAGCGCCTCATTGCCACTTTGAGAACGTAAGCGCCATTGACATCCAGCGTATGTCATTTATTCATTCACGGCACGCAACCGGTTCTGCAGGAGCCTATCGCACAAGGTTCGACAGAACCAAGACCGTCCCATAGGGAAACAGGGCGAGGAGGATGAGCGTCACGATATAGGCCGGGATGTAATACAGCGCTCCCCGAAAGACGGTGGCCAGCGGGATGTCCCTGGCCATCGCCGCAACCACGTAGCAGCAGATCCCGATGGGGGGCATGATCGCGCCCATCGTCGTGACGATCGTGACCATCTGGCCGAACCAGATCGGGTCGTAGCCCATCCCGATGACGAGCGGATAAAAGATAGGCAGAGAGATCAGCAGAAACGCCAGCGCATCCATGATGCAGCCGCCGACGATGTAGCACAGCAGGATGAGGGCAAGGAGGAGCCCCTTGGGCATGGCGAGGGAACCGATCCATCCGGCCGCCTCAAAGGGGAGGCGGGTAATCGCAAGGAACCGCCCGAAGATCACCGCCCCGGCGATGATCATGAAGACCATGCAGGAGATCCGGACCGTATCCCCGACTGCAGCGAGAAATTTCTTCCAGGAAAGTTTTCGCCGGGCAAGACAGATGGCGAGCCCCAGCGTGCAACTCAGGGCCGCCGCCTCCGTTGCCGTCACGACACCGGTGAAGAGGGCGTACATGATGACCGCAAACAGGACGATGATGTCGAGCGCCTCGGGAAGGGCCTGAAAACGATCCTTCCAGGAACTCTTTTCCGCCGCCGTTCCCCAGTCGGGGTGGCGGCGGCAGATCGCCCATACCGTCGCCGCGATGAACGCGGTCGCAATGACGCTTGGGATGATGTTTCCAAAGAAGAGCTTCCCGATCGATTGCCCCGTATAGATACCGTAGACGACCAGCACGATACTGGGCGGAATGAGAACGCCGAGCGTCGATCCGGCAGCAACGGATCCGGCATTCAGAATCGGGTGGTAATGGTATTTCTTCATCGCCGGGATGGCGACAGTGCTCATCGTCGCCGCGGTTGCCGTGTTCGAGCCGCTGATCGCGGAAAAGGCCGCACAGGCCATGATCGTCGTGATGGCCAGCCCTCCCCGGTAATGGCCGAACCATCGGTGCGTCGCGTGGTAGAGGCTGTCGTTGTAGCCCGCATAGTGGACGAACTCCCCGACAAGGATGAACATCGGGATCACCGTGAGGCCGTAGCCGGAGAAGATGTTCCACATCTCCCCGCCGATCATCCCCAGGGCGGCCGTAAACGAGGTCGCGTAGGCAAGACCGGTGAAACCGACGATCGCCATCGTGAAGCCCGCCGGAATGCGCAACAGAAAAAGGACGGCGAACATGACGGCGATCCCGGCGATGCCCAGAAGCGGTCCGCTCATGGCGCCTCCTCCTTCCGGAACGTCCGGGGGATGTCCAGAAGACAGGTCAGTGAGAGGATGCCGAAACCCACCGCCACGCCGAAGATAAAGGGGTGGTAAACAACTTTAAGCGTCTCCGACACCTCACCCGCAGCCATGATCCGCGTCCCCCAGACGAAAACCTGCCAGGCGACGATTCCGAAAAAGACCGCGCTGACCCCGGCGGAGAGCGCATCTGCAAGCCGCTTCACCGGCCGGGAGTAGCGGGAAGAAAGGATGTCCACGACGATATGCCCCTTCCGCCGCTGCGTCGAGGCGAGCGCGAAGGCGACGCCGATCGCCCC
>JAFGRP010000050.1 GCA_016935075.1 Deltaproteobacteria bacterium
CCTGGGTGGCGGAATTGGTAGACGCAAGGGACTTAAAATCCCTCGGTCCTTGAGGCTGTGCGGGTTCGATTCCCGCCCCAGGCACCAGTATTAAAACAAGGGTTTGCACGTTTCAAGCGAATCGTCAAGCCCTTGTATATTTTCTCCATAAAGATAATTCTCTCCCCATTTTCTCCCCACTTTTCTTAAACACATCCACCTTGAGTGGTGAAATGAGATGTTGGGAACGCCCCCCGGACAAGGCGTAGCCGATGCTTATTTATTCTGCCGGGTGCGGCTTCCTACGTTGCCCCGAGTTGAACAATCTGCCGCAGGCCTGATGCTCTCCCGTTCTTCCTTCCGCCTGTTCATCCTGCTCTTAAGTAGCGATCAAAGTGCCCATCATGGCCTATTAGAATCTCCAGGATCGACGATCTCCCCGCCCCCTTACTCTGACCATGTCCCGATGAGATCGTCGAATTTAGGCCATCACGATTTTTCATTGCATCCTGCGGGGGCGTGATCATCTTCACCCGAGCCTCATAGCAACACAGGTAGTTAATCCAAGGTTGCAAATACAAGTTGAGCTTTTCGTGATCCGGCTACATCAAGGAATTCCGGTCGGAAGATTGCATTTGGGTTGGCGGATCAGTCCTGAGGTGTCCTTCCCGTACTCAATAAATGAAGGCGATGAGATTCTGTCGCAGCTTTCGACCCGTAGTGCTCAGACGCAAAAACAACAAAGTGCATATTGCCGGGTTTTGCTGTCACCTACAACTATTGCGTACGGATTATTATTAATGACTCACCATTATGGATCGAAAGAGTGAGCCCTCAATGCACGCATTCCTTTTTATCCACCATTGTCCAGAGGCATACTTCAGTTAAACAACTATTCGCTCCCTTACTCCTATTTCCAGAATTTCAGCAAGAGGAATAGAAAAATCCCATAGATCTCCAGCCGGCCCAGCAGCATATCCGCCGTGAGGATCCACTTTCCAAGTTCGGGAATCTGCGCGAAGTTGCCAACCGATCCAACCAGACCGAACCCAGGTCCCACATTGCCCATCGTGGCCGCAGAGGCCGAAAATGCCGTCATGATGTCCACCCCCAGCATGGTCAGCAACAGGCTCGACAGGAAAACGATCGCGATGTATATCACAATAAACAGAAGGCTGGCCTCGATAACGTCGTTGTCGACCGCTATATAATCAATCTTTGCCTTCACGACCGCGTGGGGATGCTCGATCTTTATGATGCGTTTCTTAATGGCATGCCAGAGCAGGACCATCCGGTCGGCCTTGATGCCCCCTGATGTGGAACCGCTACAGGCGCACTGTAAGATGAAAAAAATAAGAATCAGTTGGGCGAAAGGCGGCCAGACATTGCTGTCTGTGGTGGCAAAGCCTGTCGATGTTCCAACGGAAATGACTTGAAAGGCACCATAGCGAAGGGCCTCTGCCCATCCGCTGTACACGGCGCCGTGGAGATTTAGCGAGATCAAGGCCGTTCCCACGACAAGGGACAGCAGGTAGTAGCGGAAAACGGTAGAGTTGAGCAATGCTTTTCGATTGCCCCGTACCGCCAGAAAGAGAAGGCCGAAATTGGCCCCTGACAGGACCATAAAGATCAGGATCACCGTCTCGATGGCAATGCTGCTGTAATGGGCAATGCTTAAGTTTTTGGTGGAAAAACCGCCGGTGGCAATGGTGGCGAAGGTATGATTGATCGCATCGAAGAGAGACATCCCGCATAGCAACAGCGCCAGGGTCTCCAAAACTGTCAACCCCACGTAGACATACAAGATCATCTGCAGGGTCTTCTGAGTCTGAAGCCTGAAATTCATTGCCGCCAGTGGCGAAACCTCCGTTCGGTAGAGGGCCATCCCCACCTTTCCCATAGTGGGCATAACGGCCAGGGCAAACACGATGATTCCTACGCCGCCGATCCAGTGCGTTGAAGACCGCCAGAAAAGGAGCCCTGCAGGCAGCGTTTCGATATTCGTCAAAATGGAGGAACCTGTGGTCGTGAATCCCGAGACGCTTTCAAACCAAGCGTTGGTGATCGTGAACTCTCCGCCCCACATCACGTAGGGCACCATCCCGAAGAGGCAGGCCAGAAGCCAACTGGAGACGAGAATGGCAAAACCCTCCTTGTTGGATATTTCCTTGGCCCCCGGGACGAAGACAAAGGGAAAGGCGCCGATGAGGGCGGCGATGAGGCAGGTGTAGACCAGAGGAAAGAACGCCGAATCACCGTTAAATAACGATATCGCCGCCGACAGGAAAAGAAAAACGGCATTCACCAGCAAGATGATGCCCACATACCTGATGATAATTTGTACTCTCATGCGTATAATCTCAAGGTTTCGTTTTCCTGGTCAATTGCTCCACCGATGAAACCAGTTCCGCTATCTCGTCCTTACCCTCCGCCCGGACATCCGGGAAGAACCCGCGATCCAGGAAAGTCCGAATACCCGCTGTAAGTTTCACGATTGGGCTGATGACATAAAGATTGATCAAAAAACTGAAGATGATCGCGAAGATGAACGCCGAGGCGATGGCAATGATACCGGGCATGGTGGCTCGGTGCGCCCTGGCCTCCACTTGGGAGGCCGTCTGGTACATAGCCTGATGGTTGAGATTCATCAACTCGGACACGGCTGTTTTAACTTTGAGGAAGGTGGGATTGACCTCCTGAAAATACAGATTGAGATTACCCCTGTATCTGGCACCTGCAAAGGGCTGCCAAAGCTTTCGGTATGCGGCATAGGCCTTATCCACTGCAGCGACGTAGTTCTGCTCTCCCGGGAGCGTGATGTTGCCGCGGGCAATCTCCATCGCCTTTTGGAAGTTCTCATCAGCGGCCTTCAGGATGTCTCTCCCCTCGTCCCTTTTCCCCAGCAGCAGGAGCAGGACAGCGCTGTCCTCCCGTTCGAGCGCCTCAATCATCACCTTGGCGGCGTCGATACTCTTGTAATTTTCGTCGAGGATATTCTGTGCTGAGATGCCGATGTTCTTCAGTTCGTAAATCGACCATGCCCCGGCCACGAGCAGCATGGTGGCCAGGATCAAGAATCCCGACGTGATCTTTGCACGAATGCCCATTGCAATCTCCTTTTTCCGGGGGATCTAAAATTTACATCCGCCATTGATGCATGTCAAACACTGGCAATAGGCTTTAATTTTAAGGCATCATGCTCGATATGTCTATCTCGAATATTTCGAATATTTCGATTCCCGATAGTGATCATCGCCATTCATTACCGATTGAAGGCGCGCTGTCCTGTTAAATATCTGAGATTATAGAATTCAGGAAGCTATACGCACTGATCACGAATGGTAAAGGTGTCGCCGAGGAGACGCATGTTTCATTCCGTATTCAGCAAAACGGTCACATCAACCCGTCTCTCACTTTGAAGATGGAGTCAAGGTTTGGTGCATGTCATATTTTCTTCGATCATGCCTGCGCAGTACGAGATGAAAGCTGCTACACAATCCCAATTCCCCTGGTTATTGACTTCAATAAATTGTCAACGGCCTTGGGTACGAGGGCAACCATTTCTTTTTCTTTTGTCGCCGTTTCAATAACGTCACGGATATCCTCGTTGTGAAGGGTACGCCATACAGCCGTAAAGACCAGGCGGGGATCCACGGTGTTTTTCTTGGCACCGTCAGGAAAAGCCTGGCAGATGCCGTCTCGCGGTTTTTCATGCGGCACGCGATCTGAGCAGCCGCCCGCTGTTGGGAAAAACGCCCCTCCCGCAGGATCACCAGGAGGCAAAGACAGACAGGGTATAGGGTACAAGGGAATTGGCCACGAGGTAGGGAGAATGCCCGTTTGGGCCGAATGCTCAAAGGAACTGTACGTAGTCTTCGAGTTTTCTCTTGAGCCTTTCGTAAACGTCGTTAACCTGTTTTATCCCTTCTTCCATATGCTCCCAGTCCAGTTGGAATCCATAACCGTGATGCACCAAATGGCGAAACTTTCGATATGGCGCCAAATCAGAGGTCAGGGATTGATCAAATAGGACAGGCAACGGAGAGGAGGGCGGCACGCAGTACTGCCGGAAAAGTTCGACGTGCCACATCCAGAACCGTCTCGATATTTTCCAACTCGATGGCGATTTCTTCCCTGAGCACTTCCGAGGTCATAGAAGGACCTTCCCTGAATCTTGCGTCATGGAATCTTGAGTCTTTTGTTAATTTGCAGTTCTGTGGTTTGTTCGCACAGAGGAAGAATTATGACGGTTTTTTTCATCATTTCTGTTGACAATGATAGCGAAGTCTTTAGAATGGCGCACCAATAAGGTTTCATCCCTAAAGTATTCCTGAAGTAATTTGGTGAAAAAAAGGAGATTCTAATCGGGATGCCCCAGACCACCGTATTACCATCACGGCCGGATGCTGCCGCCGATCTTCCGCAGCTCGGTTTTGCAGAGATTCGCACCATGTTGCGGGAGCGCCATGAAATCGCCCTGCTTGACGTGCGAGAGGAAGACCCGCATGCCCAGGCACATCCGCTGTTTGCGGCCAATCTTCCGCTTGCGCGCATCGAGCTCGACGCCTATACCAAACTGCCACGCCGCGATGTATCCATCGTGACGCTCGACAACGGCGAAGGGTTCGCCGAATTGGCGGCGCGGCGCCTGATTGCGCTCGGCTACACGAATGTCGGCGTGCTCTCCGGCGGCATCACCGGTTGGCGCGAGGCAGGGGGAGAACTGTTTCGCGACGTGAACGTGCCGAGCAAGGCCTTCGGCGAGCTGGTCGAGGCCGAACGGCACACGCCCTCGCTGGATGCCGCAGAGGTGAAAGCACTGATCGAATCAAAAGCGGACATCGTCATCATCGATGTGCGCCGCTTCGACGAATACCATACCATGAGCATTCCCACCGCGATCAGTGTCCCCGGCGCCGAGGTGGTTCTGCGCATCGCCGAACTCGCACCAAGGCCGGAAACCAAAATCATCGTCAATTGCGCCGGCCGCACGCGCAGCATCATCGGCACCCAATCATTGATCAACGCCGGCATTCCCAATCCCGTGGCGGAGTTGCGAAACGGCACCATGGGCTGGACACTGGCCGGCCAGGTACTGGATCACGGACAGTCCCGCCGTTTCGGCAGGGTTTCGGAAATGACCAGGGCCCGTGCCGCGGAATCCGCCCGTGCCGTCGCCGACCGTGCCGGTGTGCGGCGCGCTTCGCTTGCCGATTTGGAACGATGGCAAAGGCAGGAGAGACGAACGACGTACTTTTTCGATGTCCGGACAACGGAAGAATACGAAGCCGGACATCTCCCGGGCTTCCGCTCGATGCCCGGCGGCCAACTCGTACAGGAAACCGATATGGTCGCACCTGTGCGCGGCGCGGCCATCGTGCTGGTCGACAACGACGGCGTCCGCGCCAACATGACGGCATCGTGGCTGGCGCAGATGGGGTGGGAGGTCTATGTGCGCGATGATATCGCCGAAGCAGAATTCAGCGAGCGCGGACCATGGTGTGCGCCCCTCCCGCCGGCGCCGGCGGTGCGCAGGATCCTGCCGGAGACACTCGCGCGCCGTCAGGCGGCGGGCGAGGATATCGCGGTGCTCGACTTCACCACCAGCGCCAACTATCGCAAACGCCATGTTCCGGGCGCCTGGTTCGTCCTGCGTTCGCAACTGGCCGACGCGCTCAAGCACATTCCACCGGCCGGCCGCTACGTGCTGACCTGCAGCAGCACCCGGCTGGCAATGTACGTGGTACCTGAACTGCAGGCGCTCATCGACGCCGAGGTCCTGGTGCTCGACGGCGGCAATATGGCATGGTTTGCAGCAGGGCTGCCGGAAGAGACAGGAGAAACGCGCATGGCCTCTCCCCCAATCGATCGCTATCGCCGGCCCTATGAAGGAACCGACAATCCGCAAGAGGCCATGCAGGGCTACCTGGACTGGGAATTCGGCCTTGTCGCCCAACTGGCTTGTGACGGCACGCACGGCTTCCGGGTGATCTGAGATTCCCGAAGGTCTTTTGGCGGCATGGTCGGCGTCTCTATTCGCCCGTATCAAATTGAGCAAGCAACCTCCGCCAGACCCGGAGGTTACTATCGAAACTCTCATCTTCCCTTGACAAATCCTCGCATTTCCTTTAACTATCGGCCTCAAGATATTCTTCGTATCAAGGCGAATCATGTTTGACAGGGACAAGATAGATGCGATCGCGAATGGATTCCGGAAGTGGAACGGCGGTCGCCGGAGACAGCACGCCAGGGCGCCGGAGGCGAAGACACGGTATGAGACGATCTCCGGGCAGCCGGTGAACCCGCTCTATACGCCGGCGGATCTCTCCGGTCTCGATTACCTCAGGGATCTGGGCTTTCCCGGCCAGTATCCCTTTACCCGGGGGATCCAGACCGACATGTACCGGGGCCGCTTCTGGACCATGCGCCAGTATGCCGGGTTCGGCTCGGCCGAAGACACGAACCGGCGTTTCCGGTATCTCCTGGAGCAAGGGCAAACGGGGCTGAGCGTGGCCTTCGATCTCCCCACCCAGATCGGATACGATTCGGACCACCCCCTTGCCCTGGGCGAGGTGGGCAAGGTCGGCGTGGCCATCGATTCCGCACGCGACCTCGGCGTGCTGTTCGAGCGGATACCCCTCGACCAGGTCAGTACATCCATGACCATCAACTCCCCGGCAGCCATCCTTACGGCCATGTACCTTGCGATCGGAGGCCGGAACGGCATCGGTCCGGAACTGCTCCGTGGAACCGTGCAGAACGATATCCTCAAAGAGTACATTGCCCGCGGAACCTACATCTTTCCCATCCGTCCGGCCATGCGGATCGTTGCCGACATCATCGGTTTCTGTGCGATGAACATGCCGCTCTGGAACAGCATCAGCATCAGCGGCTATCACATGCGGGAGGCGGGATGTACGGCCGTGCAAGAGGTGGCCTTCACCCTTGCGGACGGCATCACGTACGTGGAGACGGCCAGGAATACGGGACTTGGCGTCGATGAAATTGCTCCGCGTCTCTCATTTTTCTTCGCCGCCCACCAGGATTTCTTCGAGGAAGTCGCCAAGTTCCGCGCGGCAAGGCGGATCTGGTCCCGTATCATGAGGGAGCATTTTCAGGCCAAAAATCCCCGTTCCTGGATGCTCCGCTATCATGTCCAGACCGCCGGGTGCTCGCTGACGGCCCAGCAGCCG
>JAFGRP010000051.1 GCA_016935075.1 Deltaproteobacteria bacterium
GCCGCGTGCCTCCTCGGCTTCGTTAAAAGGCAGCGTGATCGTCAGCTCGGCGAGCGCCCGGGGGACTCCGGGGCTGCCGGGGATGCCGAGCGTGGCCACACCGGAGCCCGCCTTCACCAGGAGCGAATCGGCATGGCCGTGATAGCAGCCTGTAAACTTGACGATCTTTTCCCGGTTTGTCCAGCCGCGCGCGAGGCGGATGGCGGTCATCGCCGCCTCGGTTCCCGAACTCATCATCCGGACCATCCCGATGGATGGAAAGGCTGAGACAATCCGCTCGGCCATGCCGATTTCCGACGCGGTCGGTGCCCCGTAGCTCGTCCCGCGGAAGGCCGCGTTCCGGATGGCCGCGACGACCTCCGGCCGGCTGTGGCCCAGGATCATCGGGCCCCATGAGGCGACATAATCGATATACTCGTTTCCGTCCAGGTCTACAACTTTTGCCCCGGCCGCCTCGCGGATAATAATGGGGGTCCCGCCGACGGCCCGAAAGGCGCGAACCGGGCTGTTGACCCCTCCCGGAATGACTTTTTGCGCCTGTGCAAACAGATTCTGCGAATCCATCTTCAGAAATACTCCATGCTGTTTTTCTTGAATTCCTCTACGCTCCGCAGGACCCTGAAATCGGAGATGCCCGCGGCCGCGGCCATCTCCCGGAGCAGGACCTCATCGGCTTCGTTCCGAAAATGGACCATCGTGAAAAGATTGTAACGGCCGGCAAACGGGGGCGTCCGCTCGTAACAATGGGTGACCTCTTCAAAGGAGGAGAATGCCTTTCCTGCGGCTTTGGCGTGCGCGGGGGGGACCGCCCAGAGGACCATGACGTTGTGGGTGTAACCGACCTTCTGGTGGCGGACGATGGCGGCGAACTTCCTGATGATCCCCCGTTGCCGGAGTCCGCCGGCGAGAGACAGGATCTCTCCTTCGGTCAAACCGGCCGTTTCCGCAATCCGCTGAAAAGGGCGTTGGGTGAGGGGTATGTCCCCCTGAATCAGCCGGGCGACATCGATCTCCCGTGGACTCAGAGCGGAAGGTTCCGGGGATTTTCGGGCCCCTTGCTTTGTCATCGGCGCCTTGACTCTCCTGAAGTGTTGTTACACATTCTATACCACATACCTTCCGGGCGATACCAAATATTTCTTGACAAGCGTTTCTCGGGCCGTTACAGGAATCGTTATAAAAAATAAGGTCTTTCCCGATCAGCGATCATCCCGGAAGGGTGAAGTGGAAGCTTTTCCTTGAAAAGCGGCGGAAAATCGTGAAGAAAGGGGGTGAATTCCTACGGTTCATCAATGGATTTACAGAAAGCATAAGGAGGTACTATGAAAAAGATTTTTGTTGAAGCTGTTCTGGTCATCTGTTCGATTCTGCTTTCGGCGTCGCTGGCGGCTGCTGCGACGGCGGCCGCGGACGCGGCGGCGCCCGGTGCGTCCGTCGATTATACGAAGGCCGTCGTGGTCGCCTGCAGCCTTCTGGCCGCGGGTCTGGCGATGGCCCTCGGGACGATCGGCACCGGCATCGGCATGGGGAACGGGTTGAGCGGCGCCACCAACGCCGTCGGCCGGAACCCGGAGGCGCATGGGAAAATCCTGATTACCATGATGGTGGGGCTTGCCATGATCGAATCACTGGCGATCTATGCGCTGGTCATTGCGTTGGTCGTGCTTTACGCCAATCCGCTGCTGAAGGTAATCGGCCTTTCGTAGCAAACCTGTTATTATAGAAGAAAGGGAGGGGGAGCGCATACCACGACTTCCACTCCCTTTTTTTATGCCCCAACAGAGGACCGGCGGGGCATTCCCGGTTCAAGGATCACCCTGCGCTTATTCACATTCCTCATGATTCGCGCGCCTTTATCTCTGTTCAACCGCCGTTGGTTCCGTCAGGCTTTCGTGATCTCGTCCAGAGAGACGCTGTCAACAATGTTATAGATGGGGAATTCAATAAGCCGTATGATTTTGTCCTCCCGGACTTTCCGTCCCAAGTGATCAATGACCACCCTGACCTCAGGCCTGAGTGGATTGTCCCGGTTGATCGCCACAACCTCACAGACCAATTTGTTGTTGAGAAGGACATGGCACCCTTCGGGGTAAAAGGTTATTTCTTTGAGGAAAGTCTTAATGATCTCGGCGGGGAAGGCGGACTCCTTAAATCCGGCGAGCAGTTCCCCGGTCGTAAAGGTCTGCTTCAGGGCGCGCCGCTGCGGGCGGTGGTGCGTCATGGCCTCATAGGCGTCCGCAAAACTGATCAATAGGGCATAGCCGTGCATCTCATCCATCCTGAGCCTCCGCGGATAACCCGTTCCGTTTCCTCTTTCAT
Source organism: Deltaproteobacteria bacterium (assembly GCA_016935075.1). Taxonomy (GTDB): domain Bacteria; phylum Desulfobacterota; class Syntrophia; order Syntrophales; family UBA5619; genus UBA5619. The sequence continues at coordinate 2,320 of JAFGRP010000051.1, forward strand.
GGTGCTGATAGACCACCTCGGGAAGCCAGGGACGCTCCCGCTCGAAGGGAGTCAGGATATCTTTTCCGATCTTTGAGTGGTCCCTGACCCTGTCGAGTTCCACTGCCGTCAGCGGGCCTTCTTTGTAGACAATGGCATCTGGAATAAGCCATATCCCGATGTCGTGGATGAGCGAAACCACACCGAGGTCAAGAAGTTGTGACGGGGCATATTCGATGCCGAGACCGAGCTTCAGTGCGCAAACCGCGACGTTCGCCTGATGGGTGACCATGTAATCTTTTTCCGCGGTGTCCTTCAGGGTGAGGGGAAAGGTGTTCCGTACAAGAACCGGTTCATCGACGAGCATTTTGACAAGGCGGCAGGCCGATTCTATATCGATGGATCTCTTGGCAACGACGTCCGCCTTGACATCTCTCAAATAATCGAGAAGGCTGGTATAGATATCCCCTGCCTTTTCAGCGCCCTCCGCGTTTACCATCATCGTATCGCGAGCCACTTTCTGAAATCCTCTACACATTTCTGCCGGCAAGACGGACGAGGAGAGATGAATGTTATCCTACGCATATAGTATTATATATAACATAAAAACTGGAGGAACCCAAGCAAAAGGAGGCCGGTCGGGTTTCCGTCGACGATGCTCGCGCCGGGCTTGAAACGCTGAATGGCCCGGCAGCTTTGAAAATCGCTACTCCTCCGGGTCGACCCGGGTTCGGAGGGACTTCTTTTCGGACTGGAGGTGTTTTGCCTCCAGGGTCTTCTCCCGGGCACGGCGGGAACGCCGCCTTTTCTGCCGTCGGATCTTTTCGACCCGCATCCGCTCGGCACTGACGAGCCCCGTCCGGAGCCTCTCGATCCGGTCGAGGAGAATACGGCGGGCGAGAAAGCGGTTCAGCGTCTGGGAACGTTCCTGCTGGCATTTTACGGAGAGCCCCGTCGGCAGATGGACGAGATAAACGCACGAGGAAGTCTTGTTGACCTTCTGCCCCCCGGGGCCGGAGGAACGGGTGAAGGTCTCGCGGAACTCCTCTTCCCGGACGCCGAGGCGCTCCATCCTTTCCCGGAGCGCCGCTTCTTTCTCTGGTGAAATGATCATTTCTGCAAAGGATCCGGGGGCGCCGGCGTCCATTTCTTACAGGGAATAGATCTCGTCCTCGATCAGATGGATCCAGTTCCGCCGGAGGACCTCCCGCGCCTCTTCGATCTTGTCCACACCGAGGATAACAATCGTCTCTTGGCCGATTCGGTCGATCGTCGTGTAGAGGCAGTGGATGTTGATTTCCGCCTTCGTAAGGGGATTCAGGATGGCATTGATTCCGCCGGAATGAAGCGGCACCCCGGCCGCGAGGACCGGGGTGACCTCGTAATCGAAACCGAAGCTCTTCAGAATCGCCGCCGCCCTCTCCGGGTCGTTGACCACCATCCGGACCGTGCTTTTTTCCGCGACGCCGGCGGCGAGCAGGGCCTTCGCCGTGATATCCCCCTTGTCGAGGACATTCATCAGCCGGGAAAGGGTTCCCGGGACGTTGCCCAGGAGGACGGAGATTTGTTTGACTGCCATGTTTGATGACTCCTCCAGCAGGATCGCTTCTGCCGATTATTCCGCGATCTTCAGAAATTCATACCCGGCCGCAAAGGCCTTGCGGTTGACTTCGATAACCGATTTCTTTTTGCTTCCCATGACCGTCTCCATGCTGCGCAGATAAACGTCGGGCGGCACCAGGCCGGTCATCTTCAGAAAAGCGCCCATCATGACCGTGTTGGCCGTTCGCGGGGTTCCCAATTTTTCGGCCATTTCCGAGGAGGGCATCTTGAAGATCCGTACGTCGCGGCGCGAGGGTTCGACGGTGATGATGGACGAATTCAGGAAAAGGGCGCCGCCGGAGGCCACACGGTTCTGAAATGTGAAGAGAGAAGGGGTGTTCAGAACTACGATGTTGTCCGGTTCCGAGGCGATGGGCGAGGCAATCTCGTCATCCGATACGGCGACGGTGCAGTTGGCCGTTCCCCCCCGGACCTCCGCCCCGTAGGACGGCAGGTAAGTGACATGATAACCGGCGCTCATCGCGCCGTGGGCCAGGGAATAGCCCATCATGAGCACCCCCTGCCCGCCGAAACCGGCGAATATGGTCTTAACCATCATGGCGTTTGTCCCCCTTCTTCCGTTCGTCACCCGCTTCCGCCTGGACATCCTTGATGACGCCGAGAGGGAACTGTTTGCTCATCACCTCGTCGATCCAGCGGCAGGAATCGACCGGCGTCATCTTCCAGTTCGTCGGACAGGGGGAGAGGATCTCGACGAGGGAAAAGCCGCGGCCGTCGATCTGATACTGGAAGGCCTTGCGGATGGCCTTCCGGGTCTTGAGGATGTTGGCCGGGGAGTTGACCGTGCACCGTTCGATGTAGGCCGTCCCGGGCAGCAGGGCGAAAAGCTCGCAGACCTTGATGGGATAGCCGTCCAGGATGTTTTCCCTTCCCGTGGGCGAAGTCGTCGTTTTCTGCCCCAGGATGGAGGTCGGGGCCATCTGGCCGCCGGTCATGCCGTAAACGGCGTTGTTGATGAATATGACGGTGATGTTCTCCCCTCGGTTGGCCGCATGGAAACTCTCCGCAATGCCGATGGCGGCGAGATCGCCGTCCCCTTGGTAGGAAAAAACGACGCGGTCCGGCAGGGTCCGCTTGATTCCGGTCGCCATGGCCGGCCCCCGGCCGTGCTGCGCCTCGATCATGTCGATATCAAAATAGTTGTATGCCAAAACCGCGCATCCCGCCGGCGGGGTGCCGATCGTGATGCCGCGGATGTCCAACTCATCGATCACCTCGGCGATCAGGCGGTGGGCAATGCTGTGACCGCATCCCGCGCAGTAGTGAAAGATGTTGTTCTTCATGCTTCGGGGTCTGCCAAAAACCTTTTTCATCATAAAAGCCTTTGTGTTTTCAAACCTTTGCCGTTCAGCCGGAATGGCGTGCCGGCAGGGACTAATTCACAGGATCGATGATCCCTGCTTTACGGTCATACTGGCGCATGATGGCGTTGGCCAATTGCACGGGGGTCGGCACCACGCCGCCGGGACGGCCGTGGAAACCGATCCGGGCGCGCCCCTGAAGGGCCAGTCTTATATCCTCTACCATCTGGCCGGTGCTCATCTCGAAGACGAGGAAGTTTTCGATCCGTTCTGCCAGATCCCGGAGTTCGTTTGTCGGGAAGGGCCAGAGAGAGATCGGTCGGAAAAGCCCGACCCGGAGGCCCGCTCCGCGCAGATGCTTGATGGCGCCCTTGGCGATCCGTGCAGCCGTCCCATAGGCGACGAGGATCAATTCCGCGTTATCGGTCATGTAGAGTTCATGGCGCGTTTCCCGCCGGGCGATGACCTGGTACTTCCGGTACAGCTTCCAGTTGTGCTCTTCCATGTCCAGGGGATCGAGGATCAACCCCCGGATGATCTTGCTCTTGCCCGATCCCGCTCCCTTCATGATGTGGCTTTCGGGATATGCCCTCGGCTTCGGCGTCTTGAAGACGACCGGTTCCATCATCTGTCCCATCATGCCGTCGGCCAGAATCATGACCGGCGTCCGGTATTCATCGGCGAGATCGAAGGCGTCCATGGTCAGATCCGCCAGTTCCTGCGCCGAATCGGGGCCGAGAACGATGACCCGGTAATCCCCGTGACCGCCCCCCCGGGTGGCCTGAAAATAATCGCCCTGGGCAGGGCAGATGTTGCCCAGACCCGGACCGCCGCGCATCATGTTCACGATCACGGCGGGAAGTTCGCAGGCCGCCAGGGAGGAGATCCCCTCCTGTTTGAGCGATATCCCCGGGCTCGACGAAGAGGTCATGGAACGGGCGCCGGCGGCGCTCGCCCCGGCCACCATGTGGATGGCCGCGATCTCGCTTTCCGACTGGATGAAAACACCGCCCTTCACCTTCCTGAGATTTTCCGACATGTATTCCGGGAGCTCGTTCTGCGGTGTGATGGGATAGCCGGCGTAAAAGAGACATCCCGCCCGGATGGCGGCCTCCCCGATGATCTTGTTTCCCTGCATCAGTACTTTATTCACGGTAAACCTCGATAGCAATATCCGGACAGGCGATCGCGCACAGGGTGCACCCCGTGCATTCCCCCGCCTCTTCCTTGAAACGGACCGGCCGGTAACCCCGGGAATTGTATTCGCGGGAGGGGACGATCAGACCCTTTTTGCACGCCTGGATGCAGAGATGGCATTCCTTGCAGAGTTCCCTGTCGATAACGATATATCCCTTCAAATCTTCCGTCTCCTGTATAACGAATTTCCACGGGCGCTTCCGATGGCCTGCGATGCCGGGCCGCATCATCCTGTGTCCGTTGATTAAAAAGAATGATCCGCTTTTTTGCGCATATTCGGGAGGAAGTCAAGTTGAAAATCAAATTGAACGCAATGATGGACGGATTTTGAGAATTATGAAAGAATAAAAAAATAATGTTTGCCACCTTCACACCGATCAATGACGGGAATGCCGATGGATCATGGGGAGGCCCCCTGCCCGAAGACAGGCGAAACATGAACGATCGATGGACAGTTCTAAAGGAAGGCATGGCGGCGGCGTGGCCCATCTGCCTGGGATACGCGCCCATCGGGTTGGCTTTCGGCGTTCTGGCCCGCAATGCCGGTCTTGCATTGTGGGAGATCGGTCTGATGTCGCTTCTCGTCTATGCAGGAAGCGCCCAGTTTATCGCGGTATCCATGATCGGCAGCGGTTCCGCCGTCATCCCGATCGTCCTGACGACCTTTACCGTCAATCTCCGCCACCTGCTGATGAGCTCATCCCTGGCGGTTTATCTCCAGCGTCTGGGCGTCGGCCGGCTTTCCCTGTATGCCTATGGGGTGACCGATGAAAGTTTTGCCCTCAACATGGCCCGGTTCCGGGACGGGACCTGGGATTGGCGGAGAGCGCTGGCGTTAAACCAGACCGCAAACCTGGCCTGGATCGTCAGCACCATCGTCGGGGGCTATGGCGGACGGTTCATTCCCGCCGGGGCCTTCGGGATCGATTACGCGCTGCCCGCCATGTTCATCTGCCTGCTGGTCTTGCAGATCCGGGGCGGACTTTATGTCCTGGTCGCCGTACTCTCGGGATTGCTGGCCGTTGCCTTCTCGTTGCTCTTTCCGGGCAATGCCTATATTGTGATGGCGTCGGTGCTTGCCGCGACGCTTGGCGTCTTCCTGCGGAAGGGGTGCGGCAAGGGAAGAGAAAGCACGGAGGAATCGTGAAGACCGACTATCTGTTGCTGGTATTGGGCATGGGGATTGTGACCTATCTGCCGCGCTGGGCTCCCTTGATTTTTTTATCCCGCCGCCGCCTGCCTGAGTGGCTGCGACAGTGGCTGGATTTCATTCCCGCCGCTGTCCTGAGCGCCCTGATCCTGCCCGCTCTGGTGACGGCCGGGGAACCCCGGCATCTGACCTTTTTTCAACCGGCCCTGCTGGTTTCCATACCCGCGGTGATCTTTGCCTGGAAGACCCGTTCGTTGGCCGGAACGGTGATTATCGGGATGGCCCTCTTCTGGATCGCCGGGAGGTTTTTTTCTTGAACCTGCAGCGATTTCCTGCAACAATAAAAGTCTCCATGGCAAAAAATGGGCTTGTATCGGTTATGATGATTTTTTTAATGAAATGAAAAGGGAGGAAAGGGATGAAAGTACTTTGTCTGGGGGGAGCTGGAAAAATCTCGCGTGAATCGGTTCATGATCTTGTCCTGTTCTCCGACTTCGAACAGATCACTATCGGCGACTTCAATGAAAAAGCGGGGCGGGAAGTGGTTGCCTGGTTGAACGAGCCCCGCGTGGATTTCAGGAAGATCGACATCAACGACAAAGCCGCAACGGTAAGCATCATGTGCGGCTATGACATCGTCATGGATGGAACAACCATCTCTCTTAACGATCGTTCCACGGCCTGCATCGCAGAGGCGGGTGTCCACGGAATCAACCTGAATGGTTTCGGAGAAGAATATAAATACGATTCCATTTTTAAAAGTTTTGGAAAAGTACATGTCCCGGGATTCGGAATGACGCCGGGGGTTACGGATATGATGGCACGGTATGCCATAGATCGCCTGGATACCGTGGACACTGTCCGGGTCAGCCACGGGGCTTTCCGGCCCATCGCTTTTTCCGCCTCGATTACAGAGACGACTACAACGGAATACGATCCTGACTTTCCAAACCGCGTGGTATATGAAAAAGGGATGTTTGTGCAGGTGCCGCCTTTTGCCAGGCCGCTGGATGTGGAACTGCCGGAACCCTATGGAACTCTCACGCAATACATCATCCCCCATTCGGAGACAAAGACGGTTGTGGCCTATCTGGATGCCGTCGGCAAGCCGGCCAATCTGGTCGAGGTTCGGGGAACCTGGCCTCTCAAAAATATGCAACTCGTTCGGGCGCTCCATGACTGGGGAATTCTGCGCAATGATAAAATCCATATCGCGGGGGTAACCGTCGGCATCATGGATGCCGTGTCTGCCTATCTGATGCAATACCCCGTTGGACAAACCACGGAGCTCTATGGGTACGCCCTTCATGTGGACGTAACGGGAACCAAGGATGGTCAAAAATTAAGGCATATACTGACCCATACCCATCCATCTTCGGATGGCTCTGTCCAGGGGTGGGAGAATCTTCGCGCGTATACCCGTTGTGTCGGGATCCCCATGGGGATTGCAACCCGGTTCATAGCCGAGGGAAAGGTCAAGGGCTCCGGGGTGATTATGCCGGAATTCGCCTTTGATCCGAAGGAAATATTTCAAGAGCTTGAAAAACGGCAAATCTTTGTACATGAAAAAGTGGAGAGGATTTGAGATGAATCCGTCTTTTGAACAGCCTGCAGAAGATGCTTTTTCAACAAGCGGACAGGGTTAAAGCCGGGCGATCTGAAACCCTTCCAGTTTGATTGCCACGGAACGCTGGAGGAGTTCGATTTCGATCACGAAGAGCTCCTTTTCATAATCCGTTCGCAGGACCTGGCCTTCCACCCCCTTGAAGGGGCCGTCGATGATCCGGGCCGGTTCTCCGACCTTTGGATACTGGAACTGTTGCACCTCCACCTTCGAATCGACGATGCGCCGGATCGCGTCGATCTTGTCGTCGGGCACCGGAATGGGTTCCGAACCCCGGGGTTTCCCGAGGATCTGAACGACGCCGAAGGTCTTGAGAACGTCCACCTTGATTGCATTGTCCAGCGTGGCCAGTTCGATGAAGAGATACCCCGGAAACATGGGGATCATGATTTTCTTACGCCGGTCTTTCCGCTTGCTCCAGACCTCCAGTTTCGGTAGAAAGGCGTGAAAGGATTTCTGCCGGAGACCGAGGCAGGCCCGGTCTTCATGGCGGCTTCGCGTGTGGACGGCATACCAGGGCATGGATTTCACTTTCGGCGGGGGCAGTAGACACCATCCGCCTCTCCCGCGCGTTCGGGCGTGGTCTATAACAACGGCCGGCATTTTTCAAGGGTTAAAAAACAATGGTATTGAAGATCAACGGCTTGACTCTCGCGTTGGGCGAGCGGGAGGATGTTCTCCCCGCCCGCGTCGCCTCCCTCCTCGGCCTGTCCGAGGGCGCGGTGACCGAACTCCGGGTGATCCGGCGGTCGATCGATGCGCGGCGTTCCCGACCGCCCCGCTTTGTCTTTCTGCTGGCCGTCCGGTTGGCGGACGGTGTCGGCCGGCGACCGACTCCGGGACGGAACGTGTCGGGGGTAAGTGTGACGGAGGCGCCGGACATTCCGGAAGAACCGCGGGGGCCGTCGGGAGGCGCCCCTGTTTTCGAGCGAAGGCCGGTTGTCGCCGGCTGCGGACCGGCGGGGCTTTTCGCCGCCCTGACGCTCGCTGCGAAGGGGATGCCCGTTCTTCTGATCGAACGGGGGAAAGCGGTTCCGGGGCGTGTTGCCGACGTCCGCGCCTTCTGGGAGAGGGGCGTTCTGAACCCGGAGAGCCACGTCCATTTCGGGGAGGGCGGCGCGGGGACCTTTTCCGACGGCAAACTGACCACGCGGGTCAAGAATCCATACACCGCCTGGGTCAAACGGGTTTTTGCGGACATGGGGGCGCCGGCGGACATCCTGACGGACGCCCGCCCCCACATCGGAACGGACCGCCTGCGGGAGATCGTGGTGAATCTCCGGAACCGTCTCATCGGGATGGGCTGCGAGATCCGTTTCGGGGCGCGCGTGACGGATTTTCTGATCCGGCGGCGGA
>JAFGRP010000052.1 GCA_016935075.1 Deltaproteobacteria bacterium
GGACCCTTTCTCGTACGACTTGCATGTGTTAGGCACGCCGCCAGCGTTTGTTCTGAGCCAGGATCAAACTCTCCAGTTTTAATCCTGAAGGAGATTCCTCTCCTCAATTTACTCGTGTACAAAGGACCCACAAATCAATTATCCCACTATTCAATTTCCAAAGAGCCAGTTAGAAACGAGCCGGTAGATCTAAGCCAATTCCGATTTCCTGTCAAGAACAATTTCAAAAAACTTTCCGTCTCGCGACCCACTCCATTTGGGGTGGAAAGGTATTATAGATTCATTGAGACCTTGATGTCAAGCGGAAATCTAAATTTTCTTTTCTCAACCCACTCTGTCAACGAACAAGCGCGGCTTCTACCCCACCCGCCTCCAGGAGTCAAGCATTAATTTCAACTTTCTTTTGAACCATTCTATACGGTCGGAATTAAACGATATGATTTCAAGCTGCCGGTCTGTGAAACGATCATTTTATCCCCTCACGGAGAGAATCACATACCGTTTTTTCCCCTTTCGCAGACGAATTTCACTTTTCCCGTCCAGGTCGGCAAGACCGATTCTTTCATCGAAGGCCTTGATCTGCCGGTCATTGACATAGCCGCCCCCCTGGGCGATGAGACGTCTCGCCTCCCCGCGGGAGGAACAGAGGCCGGCATCCTGGAACAGCTCAAATGCGGGGATCCCTCCGTCTAATCTGCTATGTTCTATCGGTATAGAAACGTACCCCGATGCTTTAACCGTTAAAGCCGGAATTTCAACATTTGACTTTCCTATTACATCAGGTCTTGGAATCGTACTGGACGGGAACAAATCCTTTTCGATCGGTCGGCTGCCGAAAAGCTGTACAGTCTGTTCATATGCCCCCACCGCCGCCGCCTGGCCATGGGTGATCTTCGTCGCCTCAAAGGCCAGAACAGCTTTCGCCATATTGAGGCGGGCGTCGGCCAGCGTTTTCACTTCCTCGATCTCCTCCATCGGCAGGAATGTAAAGAGGGCGAGGAAACGCCCCACATCCGCATCCTCGGTGTTGATCCAGTACTGGTAATATTCATAGGGAGACGTCATTTCGGCATCGAGCCAGACGGTCCCCTTTTCGGTCTTTCCCATCTTGTGCCCCTGGGACGTGGAGATCAGGGGAAAGGTCATGCTGTATGTCGTTTTTCCCTCAATCCTGCGGATCAGGTCGATCCCGGCCACCATGTTGCCCCACTGGTCGTTGCCCCCCATCTGCATGAGACATCCGTACTTTTGAAACAGATGGAGAAAATCGTAGGCCTGCAGGAGCATGTAATTGAATTCGATGAAATTGAGCCCCGCCTCCAGGCGGATGCGGTAACTTTCGGCGGCGAGCATTCGGTTCACGCTGAAGTGGCGTCCGATATCCCTGAGAAACTCGATATAATGGAGTCGTGTAAGCCAGTCGGCGTTGTTGAGCAAAACGGCCCTGCCTTTCCTGAAATCGATGTACCGGGAGAGCTGCGTCTTCAAGCATCCCGTGTTGTGATCGATCTGCTCCCGGGTCAGAATCTGGCGCATTTCCGTCTTGCCGGAGGGATCGCCGATCAGGGCTGTGCCGCCGCCGACGAGGGCGATCGGCCGGTGGCCGTGCCTCTGCATATGGACCAGCGACATGATCGGGACCAGAGATCCGATATGCAGGCTGGTCGCCGTCGGATCAAAACCGACATAACAGGTGATGGATTTTTGGTCCAGAAGTTCCCGGATCTGAGGCTCATCCGTGATCTGTTCGATAAAACCCCTCTCCCGGAATACATCGTACACGCTCTTCAACGCCTCGCCTCCATTTTCCAAAAAACGCCGGCAACATCCCAAATCTCCGCGTAAAAGGCCCCAGGATTCAGAATGAGCGCCCCGGCTCCGCCAACAATACATTCAACCTTTCCAGCGCCGTCGCCCGACCGTCGGCGGCGGCCTCTACCAAAACTCCCTGGAGGCGGACGTCCCCCTTGGCAACATCGAACTTGATTGGAATCTGCAGGAGAAATCGCCGCAGGATGCTGTCCTTATTAATCCCGATCACGGAATCGAATGGACCCGTCATGCCGACGTCGGTGATGTACGCGGCACCCCCGGGAAGAATCCTTTCATCCGCCGTCTGTACATGGGTGTGGGTCCCCAGAACCGCCGTGACCCTGCCGTCCAGATACCAGCCCATGGCGATCTTCTCCGAAGTCGCCTCTGCGTGCATATCCACGATGATCACCCGGGCCTTCTTCCTCAATTTCTCAATCTCCCGCCCGGCCGTCCGGAAGGGGCAGTCGAGGGGATGCATGAAAACCCGGCCCGCCATATTGAGCACCCCGACAGGAATTCCTCCCGGAGCATGAACCACCACGCTTCCCCGACCGGGCGACCCTTCGGGATAATTGGCCGGCCGGAGCAGCGTCTCGTAATCGTCCACGAATTCCATGACCTCTTTTTTATCCCAGATATGGTTCCCGGAGGTCAGGACATCGATATGGGCCCCATACAGCTCTTCGACGATCTCCGCAGTCACGCCGAATCCTGCCGCGGCATTTTCGCAGTTGGCAATGACGAAATCGATCCGGCGTTCCTCGATGATCCCGGGGAGAAGTTCGCGGACGGCCCTTCGCCCAGGCTTGCCCACTATATCCCCAATAAAGAGTATCTTCATGAAGATATCCTATCGCGCAAAATCAGAAACGCGCGTTTCCCGGATTACGGTCACCTTGATCTGTCCGGGGTATGCCAGCTCCGCCTCGATTTTCTTGACGATGTCCTTGCAGAGCATCACCGTGTCATTGTCGGAAATTTTCTCATTCTCAACCATAATCCGGATTTCTCTCCCGGCCTGGATCGCAAAGCACTTGTCGACGCCGTTGAACGATTTCGCAATATTTTCAAGCTCTTCCAAACGCTTGACGTAACTCTCCAGCATCTCCCGCCGCGCCCCCGGTCTTGCCGCCGACAACGTATCCGCCGCCTGGACCAAAACACCCAGCAGGGTGTTGGTCCTGCCGTCGTCATGGTGGGTGGCGATGGCCTGGACGATGCGCGGGGTTTCACCGAACCGTTTCGCATAATCGGCGCCAATGCCGGCGTGGGTTCCTTCTACCTTGTGATCGATGGCCTTCCCGATATCGTGCAGGAGCCCCGCCCTTTTCGCTTCCTTAATGTTCATCTTCAGTTCGGCCGCCATCATTCCCGTTAGATGGGCAACCTCAATGGAATGATGGAGAACGTTCTGGGAATAGCTCGTCCGAAACTTGAGGCTGCCGAGCAGAGTGATCAGTTCGGGATGCAGATCATGGACACCGACATCGAAGGAGGTTCTCTCTCCGGTTTCCTTGATGATCGAATCCACCTCCAACCGGACCTTCTTGACGATCTCTTCGATCCGGCCCGGATGGATTCGACCGTCCGTGATCAATCTCTCCAAGGAAAGGCGAGCCACTTCGCGCCGCACCGGATCGAAGCTGGAAAGCACAACCGCCTCCGGCGTATCATCGACGATCAGGTCGATCCCCGTCGCCGCCTCAATCGCCCGGATGTTCCTTCCCTCCCGGCCGATAATTCTCCCCTTCATCTCATCATTGGGAAGGTTGACTACCGAGACCGTGTTTTCGGCCACATAATCACCCGCATAGCGCTGAATCGCATAGGCAATGACCTCCCGCGCCGTATTGTCGGCCGTCCGCCGGGCCTCCTCCTCGATCTTCCGGATCATCAGAGCGGCATCCCGCTTCGCCGCCTCTTCCATCGACTGAATCAGGAGCTTCTTCGCCTCATCCGAGGTAATGCCGGCGATCTGTTCCAGCTTGATCTTCTGCTCTTCCAGTATCCGGTCGGCGCGTTCGTGCTTTTCGTTGAGCTGGGATTCCCTGTGCAGGATCGCCTTTTCCCGGTTTTCGATCGCGGTTTCCTTTTGAGACAGAAGATCGCTCCTCCGTTCGAGATTTTCTTCCTTGGACCGGATTCTTCGTTCCAGGGCGTCGAGTTCGCTCTTTCGGTCCCGCGTATCCTTCTCAAACTCGCTTTTGGCCTTGAGCAGGTTCTCCTTCGCCTGGAGGATGGCCTCCTTCTTGATGTTCTCGGCCTCCTTCTTCGACTCCTCGATGATCCTCGCCGAGAGGTTCTCACAGGATTCCAGTTTTTTTCGGGAAATCTGCTGTTTGATCATGAATCCCAGCACCCCGCCGACGGCCAGCACCACCAGCAGAGACAGGATTAACATACCGTTATATAACAAAGTTTTCACCTCCTTGACATTTTACGAACGCAAATCGACTGCCAGCGATGGATTAATTCGGGATTTCAGAGGAAAGGAACGCGCTTGAAGCGGTGGGGATGGGTTCAAAAAAACCCCCGCCGATGCCGTGTCAACCACCTTTTTGAACCAGTTGAAAAGTGGGGGCCTAATGTTGCCGCTTCAGGCTTTCCACCTTCCGATTCCGCGGACTTCCGGCGGACATGCACACGGCGGACAAGGAAAGGTCCCCGGTTCCCAGGTGTTGGCTCAAAAAACGAATGTTAATCACGCACATCGCAGGGGATAATCAGTTTACCTTATATCGTTAATCAAGTGGATCAATTGTTCCGCTCTGCTCTCCAATCGGTTATATCCGTCTTCTTCTTTTGTTCCCAGCATCTGCAAATACTCATCCGCAATGTTTAATGCGGCCAGGATGGCAATGTTCAAGGCGTCCCTGCTGCCGGCGGCTTTTCCTGCCTCCTCCACCTTGCCACTGACAAACCTGATAACACTCGCTACATGCTCATCCCCCGAATCGCTTATCACTGAGAGTTCCTGCCCCAGTATCCTCACATCAAAGCGCTTTTTCAATGGACGACCTCAAGGTTTGTTTTAGGGCGACTTTATCTCCTGAAGCAAATCAAGAAGCGAGTCCACCTTTGTGCGTACAGCGTCCCTTTCTTCTCTCAACCCCCCCATTTTTTTATTTGCTTCATCCAGCTCCGTAGTTTTATTTTGCAGCAGTTCTTCCAACTCCAGGTTCCTTTTTTTCAGCAGCACGTAATCACCGATCAGACCGTTGATCTTCTTTTCCAACTCATCGAACTTCAGAAATTCCACAATTCCACCCGTTTTCCTTTGATATTCAAGATGAATGATTCTGCCGGACCTGGACGCCGGCACCGCGCAATTTTCGGGATGATTATGCCTATCCGGCCCACGAAAGTCAAGACCTTATTTCGGCGTTTTCTCCGCCGGAAGAGGATCGGATGGTTGAGGGGATTTGTTTATGCGGTCACTTCGGCCCGCCGAGAATCGCCGCCTTCCGTTTCCGTGCCCGATCCGCACACCCCGGGACCGGAACATGCGATGGGGGGTTCCCCGATTTGCTGAAAATAGTCCTGCAGGGCCTTCCATGCCGAGTCCCGATCGCTGATGCGCCCCGCCGCCTGGCGAAACTGGGCGCCGCCTTTAAGCCCCTTCGTATACCAGAGGAGGTGTTTCCGGAAGTCCCGGGTACCGATTTTTTCGCCGTAAAAATCGATGGCCAGCATCAGATGACGCCGGATGATCTCTTCCCGCTCCGCAATGGACGGCTCGGAGATCCCGGTTCCGGACAGGTGGGACAGGACATTTCCGATGAGCCAGGGATTCCCCAGGGTTCCTCTCCCCACCATGATCCCGTCGCAGCCGGTCTCCCGGAACATCCGGGCGGCATCCTCCGGACAGCGGATATCGCCGCTCCCGACCACGGGGATCCGGAGCCGCCCCTTGAGGGTCGCAATCAGCCTCCAGTCCGACCGTCCCCCGAAACCCTGGTCGGCCGTGCGGGGATGGAGGATGACGGCATCCACACCGCATTCCTGGGCGATTTGCCCAATCTCGACGGCATTGACCTGACGGGTGGTCCACCCGGCGCGGATCTTCACCGTCAGGGGCAGGGTCGACGCCTTTCTTACGGCTCGCAGGACGGCGGCCGCGCGTTCCGGATCCCTCATCAGCGACGCCCCGGAACCGCTCTTGGCGACTTTCTTCACCGGACAGCCCATATTCACGTCCAGAAGGTCGGCCCCCCGTTCCGCGGCAATCCCCGCGGCCGCGGCAAGCGTTTCCGGATCGCAGCCGAAGAGTTGGACTCCGAGCGGCCGGTCCTCGGGCGAAGAGACCAGATAGCGGAGGGTCTTGCCGGATCCCCGAACCAGGCCGGTGGCGCTGATCATTTCGGTAAACGCCAGGCCGCAGCCGAACGAACGGGCAACCATCCGGAAGGGAAGATCGGTGATCCCTGCCATCGGGGCGAGAAAAACGCCATTCTTCAAATGCAGACAACCGATGTTCATAAGATATTTCCAGAAAGAATCAAATGTTCACCGGGATTTGCGCGCCGCCATGCGGCGACCCGCCCTCTCCAGTTCCCCAGCCGTGTTGATCCCCATGACCTCCACAGGATCGGGCGCCAGGGACGAACTCGCCCGCAGTCCATTATTGCATGCAATTTCAATAATATCGGTCAGATAATATTCCCTCTGGACGTTCCGATTGCCAAGACCGGCGACCGCAGGGAACAGGAAGCGGCTCTCCACGCAGTAAATTCCCGTATTGATCTCGCGGATCCTCTTCTCCTCCGGCGCAGCGTCTTTTTCTTCGACGATCTTCACAACGCGTCCGCCGTCGGTCTTGACCACCCGGCCATAACCGGCCGGGTTCCCCGGAATCGTCGTCAGAACCGTGACGGCCGCCCCCTCCGACCGATGGCGGTCATACAGAGACATGACCGTCTCCGGCCGGATCAGCGGGACATCGCCACAGAGGATGACGACCGTGCCGTCATGGTCCCGGAAGGTCTCCGCCGCCTGAAGGACGGCATGGCCGGTTCCCAACTGCTCCTGCTGTTCCGCAAAAATCAACCCCTGATCCTGGAATTCCTCACGGATCCGTCCCGCCTGATGGCCGATAACGACGACGATCTTCTCCGCACCTGCCGCACGGGCCGCCGCGACCGGATAGGCCAGCATCGGAAGCCCGCAGAGGGGGTGCAGCACCTTTGCAAGGTCGGATTTCATCCTCTTCCCTTTCCCTGCTGCCAGGATGATCGCGGAGAATCCCCGCTTTCCCCGGGTATCGCCCTTGCCGTTCATGCCTCATCCACCCTATCTCAATCTGATCTTTTCCGCCCCGGGTCCGGGATCCATCCCTCATGGATCCCCGTTCGTAGTCGAACAACCGTTTAGGGTGGAAACTTACCAGATTCCACGGGGAAAAGACAAACGATTTATCTTCGTCGCTTTATCGCCCCCGCCTGTAAATCCGTCTTGCGGTTTCCTGCTTTGGATTTGTTTGACTCCGGTCCTGTTTTTCGATATGTGTGATCCACACGTTCACAATACAGCGGAAGGAGATCCTTCATGACCCATGTCCTGCTGATCGGCAACGGGGCCCGCGAACACGCGATCGCCGAAACAATCCGGCGCTCGCAACGGGAACCCCGCCTCTATTCCTTCATGAAAACGAACAATCCCGGCATTGCCTCACTTTCGGAGGAGGTCTGCCTCGGCCGGTACGATGATCCGGATGCCGTCGTCGCTTTCGCCCGTGAGTCCGATGTCGCCTTTGCCGTCATCGGTCCCGAAGACCCCCTGAGCCGCGGCGTCGTGGATGCCCTTGAAGCCGCAGGCATCCCGGCGGTGGGACCGACCCGGTCACTGGCCCGTCTGGAAACGTCAAAATCATTCACAAGAAACCTGCTCGAAAAATACGGAATCCCCGGAAATCCGCTTTTCCGGAATTTCCGCTCTGCCGACGGCATCGAGGCCTTCTTGGATGAATTGGACGGCATCGTCCTCAAACCGGACGGCCTGACCGGCGGCAAGGGGGTCCTCGTCCAGGGGGACCATTTCCGGACGCGCGACGAGGCGTTCGACCTCTGTTGCGGCATTCTCAAGAGCCACCCCGGTGTAACCGTCGAGGAGAAACTGGAGGGAGAGGAATTCTCCCTGCAATGCCTCTGCGACGGCCGGACGGTGGTGGCAACCCCGCCGGTTCAGGACCACAAACGGCGCTTCGCCGACGACCGCGGCCCGAATACAGGCGGGATGGGCTCCTACTCCGCCGCCGACCACCTTCTCCCCTTCCTGGACGTCTCCGCCGTCGCCGACGGCCTGGCGATCACCCGACAGGTCGCCGAGGCGATCCGCCGGGAGACGGGCGTCCCCTACAAGGGTGTCATGTACGGCGGCTTCATGATCACCCGTTCCGGGGTGAAGCTGATCGAATACAACGCCCGCTTCGGAGATCCCGAGGCGATGAACATCCTGCCGCTGCTCCGGACCGATTTTATCGATATCTGCCGGGCAATCATCGACGGACAGTTGGACCGCCTGGATATTGTATTTGAAAAAAAGGCGACGGTATGCAAGTATGCCGTCCCGAAGGGCTACGGTCTCCCCCCGGATCACCCGGATGCCGCCTCCACATCCTCCCGGATCGAGATCGGCGACGTGGGCGAGGCCAGACTTTACTATTCGTCCATCGACCGGAGGCCGGACGGTCTTTACATGACCCCATCGCGGGCGATCGGGGTCGTCGGGATCGCCGACAGTCTGGGTGAGGCGGAACGGGTGGCCGAAAAGGCCGTAAACGCCATCCGCGGTCCCGTGGATCACCGGCGGGACATCGGCACCGAACCGCTCCTCAGGAAGCGGATTCAGCACATGAAAATACTCAAGGGAGAGTCGACATAAATCACAGGAGGTCAGCATGCGTCAAAACACCATCAAGAGGGTCGTGATCAGCGTGACGGACAAGAAGGGGATCGTCGAATTCGCCCAGGGGCTCCAGCCCTTCGGCGTGGAGATCCTCTCCACGGGCGGAACGGCGGCGCAGCTTCGGAAAAGCGGCGTCCCGGTCACCGACGTGTCGGATTACACCGGTTTTCCGGAGATGATGGACGGAAGGCTCAAAACCCTCCATCCGAAGATCCACGGCGGCCTTCTGGCGCTCCGGGACAACGAGGGCCATATGGAAGCCCTCCGGAAACACGGGATCAATCTGATCGATATGGTCGTCATCAACCTCTACCGCTTCGAGGACACGGTCGCGCAGGAGGGCTGCACGCTGGCACACGCCGTCGAAAACATCGACATCGGCGGCCCCACGATGCTCCGCGCGGCCTCCAAAAACTGGCGCTTTGTCTCCGTCGTGACCGATCCGGGGGATTACCTGAAGATTCTGGAGGAGATGAAGGAGACGGGGGGAAAGATTTCCGAGGCGACCAACTTCGAGCTGGCCAAGAAAACCTTTCAGCTCACATCACGTTACGACGGCGCCATCTCCAGGTACCTCGGGCAGTTCAGCGGTGAAAACGCGGCCAAGATGCGATGATCCGGGACGGCGGCAAACACATGGCGGCACCGCTCGCCGCCGGAATGCGGCAGTTCGGCGTGCACGGATAGGGGAAACGGAGGGGCGGGGTTTTCCCCGGCGTTCTTCGCGCCCGGGGGAACGGTCCGCCGTTAAGACCTCCGGAAATATGCAGAGGGGTTAAAAGGTATGCAGGAAAACAGGGAAGTCGTCGTCAGCGTCGTCATGGGAAGCGATTCCGATCTTCCCGTCATGGAGGAGACCGTCAAGGTACTGGAGGAATTTTCCATCCCTCATGAGCTCTATCTGACCTCAGCCCACCGGACGCCGGAGCGGACGGCGCAGTTCGCCCGCGGGGCGACCAAACGGGGGGTCCGGGTCATCATCGTCGGCGCCGGCGCCGCCGCCCACCTGGCCGGGGTGATCGCGTCCCAGACACTGCTGCCGGTGATCGGGGTGCCCATCGACGCCACATCGCTCCGGGGAATGGACGCCCTATTCGCCACGGTCCAGATGCCGGGGGGAATCCCCGTTGCGACCATGGCCATCGGCAAGGCGGGGGCGAAAAATGCCGCCCTGTTTGCAGTCCGGATCCTGGCTCTGGGGGATGCCGACCTTCTGAAGAAACTCCACGTCTATATCCGGAAGATGGCGCGGGAGGTTGAACGGAAGCACGAGAACCTGAAGAAATGATATGACCCTCCGCCTGAAAATCGACCCCGGGAAAATCGATGGGGAAAAACTCGCGGAGGCCGTCCGGATCTTGCGCGAGGGAGGCGTCGTCGCCTTTCCGACGGAAACCTTTTACGGCCTGGGAGCCGACGCGCGAAACGAAACGGCCGTGGAGAAGATCTTCCGGATCAAGGGACGGGATTTCCGCAACCCAATCGCGTTGATCGTCACCGAAGAAAAGGATGTGATCCCTCTCGTGGAGGAAATCCCGTCGGCGGCAACCCTTCTCATGAAAACATTCTGGCCGGGTCCGCTCACGCTGATTTTCCGGGCCGCTCCCCCGGTTTCATCCCGCCTCACGGGCGGCACGGGAAAGATCGGCATCCGGGTCTCCAGCCATCCCATTGCCCGTTTTCTGGCCGCAGGCATCACCGGCCCTCTGACGGCAACGAGCGCCAATCCCTCGGGCGGTCAGGAATGTATCTCTGCCGACGCCGTCATCCGCGCCCTGGACGATCTTCCCGATGTGGTGATCGACTGCGGGACGACGCCGGGGGGCAGGGGCTCCACGATTCTCGACGCCACCCTCTTTCCACCCCGCATCCTTCGCGAGGGCGCCATCCCTCACGGTCTTATCGTGAAAGCCCTGTCCCGGACAGAAGATTGATCTTCACGTGAAATATCAGTTAGTTATTGTAGTCGTTATTAGAGATTGATGCGATTGTGTAGTCGCTTTCGCGTGTAAATCTTCAACATAAGCTGAGAGCGGGGTGCTATTTTATCTTGACTTTCCATTTGAATAAAAGCACTCATAAACCGTCGTTTCTTACATTCGCTCAGTAAACCCATTAACCTTCCCCTTAACCTTATGGAGAGTAAAAATGAGAAGGTGGAGTTACAAAGAGTGCACCATGTAAAGCCTCTAAGGAAGTCCAAAACCTTTCTTGGGGGTTTTTTTAATTCACCTCCCGATGAATCTTCAAAAGGGATAACGAGAAGATGCTTCCGGAAGGTGCCGTTATTTCGGTTTCCATAGATGTTTCCAGAATTCGGTTGGGGCTTATGCTTTACGATGCTCAGAATATTTGTTTTCATTTAGAAAGAAAATAAGGAGGGAAATATGTTCAATAAAAGGAGCTACATGGGTAGGAGTCTTCTGTTATTATTTTCAATTCTCCCTTTATTTTTCCTCCTCTGGCCCTTTATCGCATACAGTTAGGAATCTTGCCCGACAGGCCAGACCAATGAAATAAACGAGGTAAGGGGTAAGGATCCTCTCTGTGTCGTCAATGCTCTGACGCGCTGCGCGTAAACAGGCGCCGTGCCTTATAGGAAGGGGTTTTAGATGATCAGGCGTCTACTCACGACTGTCCTCCTGCTGGTTTCGATCATTGTTGCCGGTTGCACGGCCGGGAGCTCTGGATCCGGCTTTGATCCCGAGTTGGCCGCTCGCCTACAGGCCGCACTCAACCAGTCCGTCACCGATTTCCAACTCCCGGGCGCCGTGCTGGCCGTGCGAAGCCCCGACGGCCGGATCTGGACTGGCACCAGTGGACTGGCCCAGGTCGCCGGTGCGGTGTTCGTCGACGGAACGCCGGCGGGCGATGAAAACGTTCCCATGTCCCTCGACCTTCATTTCCACATCGGCAGCCTGACAAAGTCATTCACCGCCACCGTCATCTTGCAACTCGTCGACGAGGGCAAACTCGCTCTGGACGATACGGTCGAGCAGGTGATCGCCCATTGGTTGCCGGAGTACTTTGACTTCGCGATCCCTTATGCCAACGCGATCACGGTCCGCCACCTACTATCCATGCGCAGCGGCATGGGCAACTATTCTTTCACAAGCAAGTTCCGCGAGGCGGCCAACGAAGACCCGTTGCGACAGTGGGACCCCAGGGAACTCATCCGGATCGGCATGGAGAGCGCGGACACTCCGGCCTACCTGCCGGATACCCGGCTCGACTACAACAATGCCAACTTTATCCTGCTGGGAATCTTCATCGAGCAGATTACGGGGCACAAGTATGCCGAGGAGATTGAGCGTCGAATCCTCGATCCGCTTGGTCTGACCCAAACCTCGATTCCGGCCGACGCAGCTATGCCCGAACCCTATGCCCGCGGCTACCAGTACGACGACGGCCAGGGAGCGTTGCTGGACCTCTCCCTCGTGACTGATCCCTCTTGGGGCTGGGCCGCCGGCAGCATGATCTCCACGGTCGGAAACCTGCTGGACTGGGTCCCGGCCCTGGTCGATGGCACACTCATCAGTCCGGCATTGCAGCATGAACGGCTTCAACTCCGGGCGGGCGAGATCCACGAGATGGGAACCGTCGAGTACGGCCTGGGCATCTACGACGACGGTGGCGCACTCGGGCACGGAGGCGACTACTCCGGCTTCTACACGGCGTACGGCGTCCGCTACTCAGGGTACGATATCGCCATTCTGGAGAACGGCAAGTTACAACAGACTGGTGAACCGATCGGCATTCCGTCGCGGGCGATTCTCTTCCGGATGATGAAGGTACTGGGGTCCGCAGGTTTCAATGACGTGTAAGGAATTGAACCATGGGAACAGGTGGGCAACTGGCTGTGAAAACAGGTCAGGCATCGCCGAATAACTGCCTGGAGCGGACGCAATAAGCCCGGCTGCTCACGCGGACAGTAACACGCAACTTCTTTCGCAGTCATAAGGACAAATCTCATATATTCTGACCCGTTGTCCACTTACGGCGAATGATAATTTGTGCTATGCTTCTTCCTGAAAAGCAATACAAACAAAATCATAAGCGTGAGAATATCTTCGATTCATATCTTATGATGGGAACATCGATGATCCGCTTTAAAGAATCCTGTCCGTTTCAGAGGAGAAGCCATGGTTGATGAGACAATTATTCCAAATTCCTTCAAACATACCAATAGTTTTCGTCTGATGAGTCTTTACGGAGACAAAGCCGGCAGCGTGATGGAAAGGCTGCTCAAAATCATGAGAACCCATCTTGCCGCCTGTCCCGTAACGCACGTGAAGCGTTGGTCCGAACAAGATGTTATTCTGATAACCTACGCAGACAGCATTATTGATCCGGAGCAAACACCTCTGCAGGCGCTCTATCGATTCATGAATACCTACCTGCGCGAGCAGTTCAGCGGAGTTCATGTGCTGCCCTTTTTCCCCTTCAGTTCCGACGACGGTTTTTCCGTGGTGGATTACCACCAGGTGGATCCCAGGCTGGGCAGCTGGGATGATATTGTCCAAATCGGCGATAATTTCGACTTGATGACCGACTTGGTGCTCAACCATGTGTCACGGCGGAGCTTATGGTTCAAGGATTTCATAGAAAACCAGGGCCGGAGAAAGGACTACTTCATCGAACTGGATCCTGACCAGGACGTTTCGATGGTGACACGCCCAAGGACTCACAAGCTGGCTGTTCCGGTTGAAACGATGAGTGGATTGAAGCACGTCTGGGCGACTTTCAGCGGCGACCAGATCGATTTGAATTACACGAACCCCGATGTTCTGCTGGAGATGATTGAAGTTCTGCTTTTCTATGTCCGAAAGGGCGCCCGATTTGTTCGCTTGGACGCCGTCGGTTTTCTCTGGAAATGCATCGGGACGACATGCATCAACCTTCAGGAAACCCACCAAGTCATAAGGATTTTCCGTGATGTTCTCGAAGTGGTTGCACCGCAGGTCGTGTTGATTTCGGAAACCAATGTCCCTGAAGGGGAGAACCTCAGTTATTTCGGTGACGGCCGCGAAGCGCACATGGTTTACCAGTTCAGCCTCCCGCCTCTGCTGCTTCACGCCCTGCAGAAGGGAACCTCCCGATATTTGCGGCAGTGGGCGGAAGCAATGCCCCCTACCCCGCCAGGATGCACGTATCTCAATTTCTCCACATCCCATGATGGTATCGGGTTGCGGCCCGCAGCAGGCCTGTTGCCTGCCGAAGAGATTGCCGACCTGGTGGAGTCGATCAAGGGGTACGGTGGCCAAATCAGTATGAAAGCGGACGGCACCGGCTCCACAAGCCCTTACGAAATCAACGTTTCTCTTTTTGATGCTTTGATGGGATTCAAGAAAGATCGCGACCAGTGGCAGATTCCCCGTTTCTTCTGCTCACAGATCATCAACCTTTCCTTAAAAGGCATCCCGGCGATCTACATCCACAGTCTGACCGCAACCCCCAATGATTTTAAAAAAGTGGAACAGACCGGCGCCTCCAGGGCCATTAACCGCCATCAGTGGGATTACCGCCGTCTGAAGGATCTTATTACCAATCAACACACCCCAAATGGTGTGGTCTTTAGTGAATTCCGCCGCCTGCTCCGGAACCGACGCTTCCAGATGGCCTTTCACCCGGAGGCCGATCAGGAGATCCTGGATCTCGGTGACGGTCTCTTCGGTGTCCGCAGAACCAGCCTGACCGGCAATCAGGTTATTTTCGCGGTCAGTAATGTTACCGACATCACCCAGGAACTCTTGCTCAATGACATTCAGAGTATCAAGCATTACCAGTCCTTTTACGACCTGATCAGCCGCAGAGACATTGATGGTTCGCGGACAAGTCTGCGATTGCATCCCTATCAATCGGTGTGGCTGACGGTCATTACTTGAGATGCTCAATCACGGCTGTCTAAAATAATCTGAGAGAGGGGAATCAACTCTTTAAACTGCTTAATTTCAATTGGAAATAAATGGCGATCACCTTGACATACAAGACGATATTTGAGTAGTAGTAAGCCGTGAAAAGCAAATGCCTATCCCTCGTCAATCCGCAGGAGGTGATTACATGAAGTGTATTCGTATGTTATTGGCAGCTTCTATGCTGATGTTTATTTTTGCAGGGCAGGTGTATGCTGAAACAATTAAGCCCCTGTCGGCGGAAAAGCGGCAGGAGTATGTTGCGCTGAGTCCCTTTGAATTTAAGAATATGCTAATTGATAGAGCGGGGGAAAACGGCAAACCAATTCTTGATGCAGGTCGCGGGAATCCAAACTTTCTGAACACGCGTTCGCGCTTGGCCTTTAGCATGCTGCACCGTTTTGCGGTTGAATGTTCGATTCGATATGATGCGCCGAAGGATCTTGGTTTTTCTCCAACGACGTCGGTTGGTATGGCAGACCGTTTTACAGTATTTCTGATAAAAGAGCCGGATAAGGGGACGGCTAAATTTCTGATGAACGCCATGGCCTATTGTTCGGATAAGCTGGGGATTGCTCCTGATACGTTTGCGACCGATATGGTTGATGCCATTCTCGGCGATCATTATCCAACACCATCGCGCATGCTGAATACGCCTGCAACTATTGTTGAGGCCTATTTGAAGTCGATTCATTTCACGAAAGGAAATACACCGGCAGGTTCATTTGATTTGTTTGCAACAGAAGGTGCCACTGCGGCGATGATCTATGTGTTCAATACGCTTAAAGAGAATTTTATTCTGACGCCCGGGGATGAGATTGCCATTATTACGCCGATTTTCTCTCCATATCTTGAAATTCCTGTACTCAAAGATTTCGAACTCAATCCTATTTATGTTGCTGGTTCTGAAAATACGGACTGGCAGGTTTCCGACGAAGAGTTGAATAAGTTGAGAAGCAAAAAAATCAAAGCGCTGTTTATGGTAAATCCGATGAATCCGGGTGCTGTGAGTATGAGTGCGAAAAGTGTCCAGAAAATCGCCGAACTCATTAAGAAGGAACGGTCCGACCTTATTGTGCTGACAGACACGGTTTATTGTCCTTTTGTGAATGAGTTTCACGATCTGCTTGAGGCGGTCCCGCAGAATTGTATTGGTGTATTTTCTTATTCTAAATATTTTGGTGTGACCGGCTGGCGGCTGGGAGTGATTTTTGTTAATCGGCGCAACATCATTGATCGGATGATTGCCGCGCTTCCCTCAGATAAGACAGCTCTTTTAAACAGGCGTTATTCTATTGATTCGACGGAGCCGGAAAAGATCCGCTTCATCGATCGTCTTCTGATGGACAGCCGCGATGTGGCGCTGGCACACACGGGTGGACTTTCTACGCCGCAGCAGTGTGTAATGTCGTTATTTGCGCTGTATGATCTATTGGACAGTAATCATGTGTATAAGAAAAGTATTCAGTCGCTGTTGAGCAAGCGGATGAGCAATCTTTATTCATCACTGAAGATGGATTCGCCGTCGGGAGCCGAACAGACTCAGTATTATAATCTGGTGAATATTCTGGCGCTGGCGGAGCGTCTGCATGGGGCTGATTTTTCAAAATACCTGACCGATATCTATTCTCCGTTTGGTTTTCTGCTGGAGCTTGCGGCTCGTTATCAAACGATTCTGCTGCCTGGTGTGGGTTTTGCGGGCCCTGAGTGGTCGGTGCGCGTTTCTCTTGCGAACCTTCCTGATGGTCATTATATCGCAATCAGCAAAAATCTGGTTGCTCTTCTGGACGAATATTATGCAGGCTGGCAGAACAAATAATCCTCAATGAAAAACAGAGATATAACTCTCACCAAAAACTGACGGGGGCAACAGGACAGCGGTTCATGAAAATATGACATGCACCGGACCTTTTCTCTTCCTGGATCCCGATTCAAGGGCTTCCCCGGCAAGCTCCCCCACGGTATGGCTTTTCAGTTTCCCGTGGTCATAAAGGACGATCTCCGAGGGATCGCCCCTCAGGGTCGATAGCCTCTCTGTTGCCTCTTCCACGCGCAGGATGCCCGCTGCGCGCGCGGCGAGTCCCCGAACCTCCGGGTCTTCCGAATTCAGATAGGGCAAGAGGTATCCGGGAGCCTCCCATTTCTTGAGGAGCTCGGGCCTGGTTTCGGCAAGACGGCCGATACCCCACATGAGACCCCGTTGCAACGGGAGAAGTTCCAGATATGATCCGTCTTCCCGCATATAGGAAACCAGAATATGGGCATATTCCTCTGCGAGCCCTTCATGGTTGGCCATGATCTCCGCCATCGCTTCCGGGACCCCCCAGCCTATGTTTCCCGACTCGTCGTTCAAGCTCCACATCAGCCGGCGCATGATGTTGCGCGCGGCCTCCATGTCTTCCCTGGCCAACATCGCGATAACCAAACCGAGAGCGGAGACGGCATGCCACTTGACGTTGCCGCTGGCATGGGAAAGACCGGCAATAAGGGGAGAGACCGCCTTACGGGGCGGAAGGCGCCGCACCTCGGCCAGAACCGCATCGAGCGGTTCCGTCTTCAACCGGGAGATGATCCTCCTCTTGAAATCCGTTGCGGCCATGAGCCTTGACCCATTTAAAAAATTGAACTCGGGAATTTGCTGGATGCGCGCCTGAAAAAGGGGCGAAAACCGCCGTCCCGTCCTGAAGGATGCTCCGGTAAATCAATACCTTCCCTTCGATTACTTTGGCAATCGTGATCCCTCCGCACGCTGGACATTTTTCGACCCTGCGCCACCTCGCTTCACTGTAGGGACAGGGTACCCCGAAAAATCCCCAATGCGCTCGTCCGGGATCCGATTGCCAGGCTACACAATAATCTTCTCTCATGAATGTGCCGTTATGGAATCGGCCTCCACCGCCGATCTTCAGGGAAGACGGTCGAAACCCGCCGGCATCACCGTTGTCTTGACCGCCCCGGCCTGTTCCTGGCTGAAGACGATCATGAAGGGGATCTCGCCGTTCGGTGCGATCCGCTCATTGGAGA
This sequence comes from Deltaproteobacteria bacterium, assembly GCA_016935075.1. Taxonomy (GTDB): domain Bacteria; phylum Desulfobacterota; class Syntrophia; order Syntrophales; family UBA5619; genus UBA5619. Next base: position 17,655 of record JAFGRP010000052.1, read on the forward strand.
CGTCGCTCCCCTGGGGTATGGAAAGTTCCCTCTGAATCTCGACCTCCGCCATGGCGCCCAACTCCACATCCGTCAGGAGATTTCCGCAGGAGACGGTCTTCTCCCCGAGAACGACGTCATAGGCATCAGCGATGACCAGACGGACCCGGATCCTCGCCAGGGGATAGGGCGCCTGGTTGACGGCAAACCCCTCGATAACACGGAGGTTTCCCATGAGTAGATTCGCCACGGAACGTTGACGGACGTCCCTGATGCGCACCGGTGCCAGAACCGTTTCACCGCTTTTCTTCTCCGCACCGATGAGATTTTCGAGAACGGGTACCCCCCGCACCCATGGAGACACCCACATCAACGCCCGGTTCCGGAGCTCCGGCATGAGATAGAGAGAAACCGCTCCCGCGACGATCACCAGAAAGACCACCAGGGCAATCAGCTTCAGGATCATCCGGCCCCACCGCTTCCGCCCCGTCCCATCCTCCACGGCCTCCTCTTCTTCCTCTTCTTCCTCTGCGGCCTCTTCTTCCCTTTCCACGCCGGTGACCGGACCACCGAGGGGTTCCTTCCCCAGATCCTCTTCTATATCATCCGGCAGACTCTCTTCCAGCACCCCAAGCGAGGGTTCCTTTTCGAACTCAACCACCGGCGTTTGTTCGACACCGGCTCTCGGCTGTAGAGGAATTTCCGCCTCCCCCTCGGTCGGTATCGGACCTTTTTCCCCGACCGGAAAACGATCGCCCGGCGTGCGTTTGGCATCACTGATCCTTACGGAGGGAATCTCCGATTCCGCTGCGGGAAAATCGCCGGTGGGCCTTTCCTGAAAGAAGACGTGCTGGCAACGGCTGCACCGCACCCAGATGCCATCCCCTTCCATTAATTTCTCGTCAAACCGGAACCGGGTTTCACATTTCCGACACTGGATAATCATATGCCCTCCCCCTCAGATGATGTCCCAAGCACGCAAACATCCGGAAGAAAACGGAATTTCTCATTATAATCGAGTCCATATCCGACCACGAAACGATCCGGGATGGAAAACCCCACATAGTCCGCCGTGAAGGGGACCCGTCTCCTCTCCCGCTTGTCGAGAAAGGCGCAGACCTTGAGCGATGCCGGCTGCCGCTTCTGCAGAATCTCCACCAGACGGGAAAGGGTGAGACCGGTATCAACGATATCCTCCACGATAAGAACATCGTGTCCCGCAATCGGCGTCTCCAGATCCTTGCCGATCCGGATCTCTCCCGAGCTGACGGATCCCGTGCCATAGCTGGCCAGCCGGACAAAATCGACCCGGCACGGGACAGCGAGCGCACGGATCAGATCGGCCATAAAAATGAAGGCGCCATTGAGGATGCCGACGACCAGCGGCTCTTTCCCTTTATAATCCCGGGAAATCTGAGCCGCAAGCTCCGCGACCCTCCGTTCAATGGCCCCCTTCGTGAAGAGGATCTCCGTTGCCGCCTCCCTCATTTCTGCACCCGGGGAAAAACGTTGCCGCCTCTTTATTCCGCGGAGACACGATGCGGTATCATGTCCCCGTCGGTCCATACATCACCGTCCTGGAGAAACTCTTACGCCGCTGTTTCATCGGACCCATCGGCATCGGTCCGAAAAAAAGCAGCCACCCAGCCGCACACTAAACGACGCCGGGCGACCTGTCAACGAAAATCAGAATCGAGGAACGAGATTGCAGATCCAGGGCAAAGATGATAATGGAGGCATGGAAATCGAAACTTAACCCTGCCGATACCGGAAATTCCTGACAGAGAATTGACGGCATCGTAAAAAGTCCGGATGCTGCGTTGCGTTTCATCCTTCGTCATTGCGGCGTACGCCAAAAGTACGCCTCATTCCTCAGAATTCGCGCGCCTTGCCTTCGGCCTTTTTACGAAGCCGTCCCATTTTCACGGCTTTTAGGATTTTTTACGAGGTCATCAGAATTGAACATGGGCGATCCGTCCGCAACATATTCCGGCGATCTTCTTCTCGCCGTCGAAAAGCCCAGCCGCTATACCGGAGGCGAGGTCAATGCCGTCCGGAAGGACCCGGGGAGCGGCCAACTGCGTTTCGCACTCGCCTTCCCCGACACCTATGAGGTCGGGATGTCCCACCTCGGACTCCAGATCCTCTACGCCGTCCTGAACGGCCGGCCGGAGGTCGCCTGCGAGCGCTGTTACGCCCCCTGGCCGGACATGGAAGGGGAGTTGCGCCGCCGCCGGCTGCCCCTCTGCTCCCTGGAGTCGCAGCGGCCGCTCCATGCCTTCGACATCGTCGGATTTTCCCTTCAATACGAGCTCTCCTACACGAACGTTCTCATGATGCTCGAATTGGGCGGGATTCCACTCCGCAGCGGGGAGCGGGATGAGGCACACCCCCTGGTCATCGCCGGCGGCCCTTCTGCCTTCAACCCCGCTCCGATGAGCGCCTTCATCGACGCCTTCGTCATCGGCGAGGGAGAGGAGGCGGTCACGGAAATCGCCGACACCGTCACGGCCATCCGGCGCCGGGGCGGGAAGAGACGGGAACAGATCGAGGCCCTGGGCGCGCTCCGCGGGGTTTACGTTCCGGCCATCCATACCGGAAACGAAAAAATCGGAAAGCGGATCATCACCGATCCGGACGCCTGGCGCCAGCCCCTCTGCCCCGTCGTCCCCCTGATGAAAACCATCCACGACCGGGTGACCCTGGAGATCGCCAGGGGCTGTACGCGGGGTTGCCGCTTCTGCCAGGCGGGGATGGTCTGGCGACCGGTCCGCGAACGGACGCCCGCCGTCCTCGAGGAGATGGCCGAGGCGATGCTTCGGGCGACGGGGCACGGCGAGATCTCCCTCCTCTCCCTGAGTTCCGGAGACTACTCCCGGATCGAACCCCTGCTCACGACGCTCATGGATCGTTATTACACCCGGCGGGTCGCTATCGCGCTCCCATCGCTCCGCGCCGAAACCCTCACGCCCCGGCTGATTGAAGGGATCCGGCGGGTCCGGAAGACCAGCTTCACCCTCGCTCCCGAGGCGGGAACACAGCGCCTCCGCGACGTGATCAACAAGGGGAATACGGAAGAGGAACTCCTCGCCACAACGGAGCGGGTCTTCGCAGCCGGCTGGAAAGCGGTGAAACTCTACTTCATGCTCGGCCTTCCCGGCGAGCGGGAGGAAGACCTTGAGGGAATCGCCGAACTCGCCCATCGGGCCGTCCGGACGGCAAAGAACCGGGGTCAGATCACGGTCAGCCTTTCAACTTTCGTGCCCAAGCCCCACACCCCCTTCCAGTGGCAGCGTCAAATCGACATCGGAGAGATCGTCGGCCGGCAGGAATTTTTCAAGGGACGCCTGAAGAACCGGAACATCAGCGTCAAATGGCATGACGCCCGGATGAGCCTCCTTGAGGGAATCTTCTCCCGCGGGGGGCAGGAGACCGGCGATCTGATTGAGAAGGCCTTCCATCTCGGCTGCCGCTTCGACGGCTGGAGCGACCGTCTCCGCTTTGACCTTTGGGAAGAGGCGCTCCGCCGGACGGGGATCGTCGCCGGGGCATATCTTCGTGAACGTCCCCATTCGGATATCTTCCCCTGGGATCGGATCGATTGCGGCGTCAGCCGGGATTTTCTCCTGGCCGAGGCCAAAAAGGCCGAAGGAGGCGAAGCGACGCCGGACTGCCGGACCGGACCCTGCAGCGATTGCGGAGTCTGCGATCACCGGACGGGGACACGATGCGGCATCGTGTCTCCTGTGATCGCCCCTGCGGACGCACCCGTCGGAACCCTTGTCTCCACTTTCGCCGGCCGGGGGGCCGCCGAGAGGCCGGAAAAGGCCTTCCGCCTCCGGTTCACGAAATTGGGCCCGGCCCGGTTTCTCTCCCATATGGAACTCTCCTCAGCCCTCGGCCGGGCGATGGTCCTGGGCGGGATCTCCTTTGTCTATTCGCAGGGGTTCCATCCCCATCCGCGGATCTCTTTTGCCGGGGCAACGGCTGTGGGTATGGAAAGCCGGGGCGAATTCGCGGACATCCGTATCCATGATCCCCAAGCGGCGCTGAATATCCTCATGGCCCGGATCAATACCGGCCTGCCCTCCGGTGTCGCGGTCACGGCAATGCGGGAACTCACGCTGCATGATTTCTCCCTCACCGAGTTGGTTAAGGGATTCGTTTACGATTTGATTCTGCCGGATGGAATCGGCGAGGAAGTTCTGGAACGATTCGAAGCCGATATTTCCCGGTTTCTAGGCATGGAGCGCTTCCCCGTCCACCGGATGGCGAACGCAAAAACGATCATCAAGGAAATCCGTCCCCTCGTTGCAGACCTCGCCATGGACCGGTCTTCCCGCCGGATCATCCTTTCCGCGCATTGCGGTCCGGAGGGGACGGTCCGCCCCACCGAGCTTCTGACCGCTCTCTTCGGGCTTTCCCCCGCGGCGGCCCATGGGGTCCGCATTGTCAAGACGGCCACCCGTCCGGCCGATTTCGCCGGTCCGGACGACCGGAAAATCTTTATGGGGACATGATGCCGCATCGTGTCCCCACCGATGATGCCGCATCGTGTCCCCACTCTATAAATTTACTTGACAAATGCACCCTGCTTTCGTTATGGTGCGAATCCAAAATTTTTTAGAAGGATATAAACCATGTACGCAGTCATTAAAACGGGCGGTAAACAGCACAGGGTCTCCGTCGGAGATGTGATCGCCATCGAAAAGATCAGCGGCGACAAAGGGGAAGCGGTCGTTTTTGACCGGGTCCTGATGGTCGAGAAAGAGGGCGACATCCGGGTCGGGAGGCCCGTCGTCGAGGGCGCGAAGGTGGTCGGCGAGATTCTCGCCCAGACCCGAGGCGACAAACTTACCGTGTACAAGACGAAAAAAAGGAAAGGTTACCATAAAAAGACCGGTCACCGCCAGCTGTTGACCAGCATGAAGATCAGGGAAATATCCATTTAAGCGGAGGGCATTATGGCACACAAGAAGGGACAGGGAAGCTCCCGGAATGGAAGAGACAGCAATTCCCAGCGGCGGGGCGTCAAGGCATTCGGCGGCGAGAAGATCAGCGCCGGTTCCATTATCGTTCGTCAGGTCGGCACCGTATTTCATCCCGGGAACAACGTCGGGCTTGGGAAAGACTATACCATTTTTTCGAAGATCGACGGCTTCGTGAAATTCGAGCGACTCGATAAGAAGCGGAAGAAGGTCAGCGTCTACGCCGCGGCGTAGGCATCTTTTCCAATCGATATTCTCCAAACAGGTCTTCATCCTGGTGACGGGCCGGCAGGCGATATGGCGCAACCGCCGAGCGGTCCTCCTGCCCTTCAGGAAGGCGGGCATCGGCTCTTACCCCGCGGCAACCTGATGACATCCCCCGTCCCTCCGCTCCCCCCGCAAGAAAAAGGCATAGGCAATTCTCATGAAATTCATCGATGAGGCGAAGATTTACGTCAAAGCGGGCGACGGCGGGCGCGGTTGCGTCAGCTTCCGGCGGGAGAAGTTCATCCCCCGCGGGGGACCGGACGGCGGCGACGGCGGCCATGGGGGAGATGTCATCATCCGCGCATCCCTCGGCCGGCGAACCCTCCTCGATCTCAAATACCGCCAGCACCACGTGGCAAAACACGGCGGCCACGGCGAAGGGAGCAGGCGGACGGGAAAGGACTCCCGGGACGTGGAGATTGTCGTCCCGGTAGGCACCGTCGTCCGGGATGCGGAAACGGGTGAACTCCTCTCTGATCTGGCCGCCGATGGGGCCTCCCTGATCGTCGCCAAGGGGGGCATGGGCGGCCGCGGCAACGCAAGGTTCGCCACGGCCACCCGTCAGACCCCGCGTTTCGCCCAGCCCGGCATCCCGGGCGAGGAGCGCTGGATCACGCTCGAACTCAAGCTCCTGGCCGATGTGGGAATCGTCGGTCTCCCGAACGTCGGCAAATCGACCTTCATCTCCCGTATCTCCGCCGCCCGTCCCAAGATCGCGGATTACCCCTTTACGACACTCGTCCCCCATCTCGGCATGGTCCGATACGGGGAGCACGAATCATTCGTGATCGCCGACATCCCGGGGCTGATCGAAGGGGCGCACGAGGGGATGGGGATGGGCATGCAGTTCCTGCGCCACGTTGAGCGGACCTCCGTTCTGCTCCATATCATCGACGTCTCACCTGAATCCCACGAAGGCGCCTGGCATGACTACGAACTGATCAACCGCGAGCTGGAACTCTTCAGCGCCGATATGCTGAAGAAACAACAGGTCGTGGCAATCGGTAAACTCGATCTCCCCGCAACCCGGAAAGGGTGGAAGGATGCTGTTGACATCTTTGCACAAAAAGGAATAGAATTATTTGCCTTTTCATCTGTAACGGGAGAAGGGGTCCCGGAGGTGCTCCGGGAGCTCATCACGCTGATCTCCCCTCAGGCCGCGGAGACGTGATGCGGCCTGCGGGGACATGATGCGGCATCATGTCCCCGAAATGCAGACAAACGCAAGGCGTCGCCGGAGGGGAGGCGATTATGACACGCAAAGAGCAACTCGCAAACGTCCGGAGGATCCTGGTCAAGGTCGGCAGCGCCGTTCTGACGGGCGAGGACGGCCTCGACCTCAACATCATCGAGCAACTGGTGGGCGACATCGCGGCCCTGCGCGAGCGGGGGTGCCAGGTCGTCCTGGTCAGTTCCGGCGCCATCGCCTCCGGGAAACACCGGATGGGAATCGAATGCAAACTCAAGAGTATCCCCCAGAAACAGGCAGCGGCCGCCGTCGGCCAGGGGAGGCTGATGCGGGTCTACTCCAACGCCTTCGGGAAACACGGTCTTTTTGTCGGCCAGGTTCTCCTGACGATGAGCGACATCACCGACCGCAAGCGTTTTCTGAACATCCGCAACACCCTCTTCACCCTGTTGGAGTGGGGGGTCATCACGATCATCAACGAAAACGACACGGTGGCCGTCGATGAAATCAAGTTCGGCGACAACGACAATCTGGCCGCGATGGTGGCCAATATCTGCGAGGCGCACCTCGTCATCAACCTGACGAGCACGGAAGGACTCTACGACCGGAACCCGGCCGAATCCAAGAAGGCTAAACTCATTCCCCTGGTCGTGGAAATCACCCCCGAAATCGAGGCCGCCGCAACCGAGGAGGCCACATCCGTCGGGATGGGCGGCATGAAGAGCAAGGTCCAGGCCGCGAAAAAGGTCACCGCCTCGGGCATCCCATACATCATCGCCCCCGGACGGCGCGCCGGTGTCCTTCAGGAAATCATGGACGGAAAGGAGACAGGCACCCTCTTCCTTCCGCCGGCGGAACACCTGAACAGCCGGAAATACTGGATCGCCTTCACACTGCGTTCCCGGGGCCGACTCTTCATCGACGACGGCGCCAAAGAGGCCCTGATTGGGGACGGCAAGAGCCTGTTGCCCTCCGGCGTGACACAGGTCGAGGGGGATTTCGCCCCCGGGGATCCGGTTACCTGCGTGGATGCGGCGGGAAACGCGATCGCCAAGGGGCTGGTCAACTACAGTGCCGACGAGATCCGGAAAATCATGGGGCTCAAAAGCTCGCGCATCGAACAGGTCCTCGGCTACAAGGATTACGACGAGGTGATCCACCGGGACAACCTGGCCGTCACGGCACTGCAAGGCGGAAAGCCGACAACCTGATTTCGGGCAGTCTGCGTGCGCTGTGCGGCCGCCGGGTTGAGAAAGTCGAAGAACAATGGAAAGCGTTATCCTGGATCCCCTGGAATATCGAATCGATCGACCGTCCCTGCTGGCCGGGCTGCGCCTGAAAGAAGGCAGCGGACACGCGGAAACGGTCGAAGGATTGATCCGGGAGGCGCAGGCGGTCGCCCATCCCCGGGCGATCTACCGGATGGCCTTCATCGAGTCGCGGGGCGATCGGCATGTGGTGGCCGAAGAACTCAGGTTTGAAAGCCGCATCCTGAGGGTGAATCTCGAAAACCTTCACCGTTTTTTTGCCTTCGCGGTCACATCGGGCCGTGAATTGGAAGCCTGGGCGAACGCCAAGACCGATCTTCTGGAACGATTCTGGGCGGATGCAATCGATCAGGCCGTGCTGACCTCCGCATGCCTGTTCCTGGACCGGCATCTGCAGGAACGCTACGGCCTGGCAAAAACGGCGCACATGAGTCCGGGCTCGTTGCCGGACTGGCCCCTGGAGGAGCAACGGGCCCTTTTCGACCTTCTGGGAGACAACCGAAAAATCATCGGCATAGAGCTGACGGAGAGTCTGCTCATGGTGCCCGTAAAATCCCTCTCGGGCATTGTCTTTACAAACGAGGACGGATTTGCCAGTTGCCGGCTCTGCCCGCGCAAAGGCTGCCCCGGTCGGAGGGTTTCATACGATCCGGAACTCTACGACAAGAAATACCGGGATCCGTCGCCGACTTCTCACCCGGTGCAATCATAACGATCTCGTTAAAGGGTTTTAAAATCGCAGAAGATCCACCCCTCGAACGAAAAAGGAATATCCGGATTAAGGGAAAATCCTGTTGACATTTTGACAAACATAGATGATCGTGGCGTAAATATGGATCAAATGGGAAAATTCCATTAATGACGACCTCGTAAAAAACCCTCATGCCACCGTGGCGGCACCACGAAGCATGAAAATAGGCTTTATTGCTTTTTTCGCTCTATTTTCATAATAAACGATTATCGATTTACCCTATGAAGGCGGTTATCACTTGCAGAGCAAATTATTCTTTAGAGTGGCTTTGATCCTCTTAATCGCCTGGCCCCTGGGTATAGCGTTTGCCGGGGATGCGCACGTAAGGAGGTCCTCCATGCAAACATTGCCCGTCATCTCCAAGGTCCTTCGAACGCCGGAGGAACGCTTTGCGAATCTGCCCGATTTCCCATATATCCCTCATTACACCGAGGTGGGCGGGCTGCGCATCGCTCACATCGACGAGGGTCCGCGCACCGCGCCGCCTGTGCTGCTGATGCACGGCGAACCGACGTGGTCGTTTCTGTACCGCAAGATGATCCCTGTGCTGGTTGCTTCCGGCTTTCGTGTGATTGTTCCCGATCTGGTCGGCTTCGGACGCTCCGACAAGCCCGCCGACAAGGCGGACTATTCGTACCGGAACCAAGTCTTGTGGATGACGGAATGGATTGAGATGAACGACCTGCAGCGCCTGACGCTGTTCTGCCAGGACTGGGGGTCGCTCATCGGCCTGCGCATGGCTGCCGAGGCGCCGGACCGGTTCGATCGCATCGTGCTGGCCAATGGAGGGTTGCCGACGGGGACCATGCCGATGCCGGCTGCTTTCAGGATCTGGCGAGCCTTCGCACGTTACAGCCCGTGGTTTCCGATCGGCCGGATCGTCAAGGCCGGCTGCGTCAACGGGCTGAGCCCCCGGGAGGTTGCCGCCTATGACGCGCCGTTTCCGTCGGCCGAGTATCTTGTTGCGGCGCGTCTGTTTCCGGGCTTCGTGCCGATCACCCCGGACGATCCCGAGCGGCAAAACAACGAGCGTGCCTGGGAACTGTTCAAACGCTGGGACAAACCCTTCCTGACGCTGTTCAGCGACGGTGACCCGGTGACCCGCGGCGGCCAGGGAATCTGGCAGGAGCTGGTCCCGGGCGCTCAGGGACAACCCCATGCGGTGATACGCGACGCCGGGCATTTTTTGCAGGAGGACAAAGGCGCCGAGATTGCGCAGGCGATCGTCGCCTTTATAAAGGCCACCCCGGTGGACGAGAGGAAAATATGAAACGAAGGGATTTTTTAAAGGGAATTGCAGGCCTGTCCGCCCTGGCCGTCAGCCCTTACAGCAGCAATAGTTACGGCGCCTCTCAGGAGCCACAGGAAGCCAAACCGCTTCCGACGGATCGGCAGGCCCTGGTATCACTGGCGGGAGTGAGCCGGGGGGGGTCCGAAGAGGCGTTCAAGGCAGCCGTTCGGGAATCGGCCTCGGAAGCCACCGATTTTTCCTGGCTGTCGAAGGGTGATTCCCTGTTCATCAAACCGGCCTTGAATTCAGGTGTACCCTACCCGTCCACCACCAGTCCACTTGCCATCGCCGCCATGGTCGAACTCCTGAGGGATAAAGGGGCGTCCCGGGTGATTGTGGGCGATATGTGCGGCATCGAACACGTGAAGCTCTCCCCGGATGGCCTTACCGGGAGTTCGCGCCGGCTGATGGAGGCTTCGGGCATGGCGAAGGCAGCTCAGGCAGCCGGGGCGGAGCTCCATTTTTTTGAGGAAGCCGGATGGGATGCCTTTTATGAAGACCCGATGGCCTCCGGCGCTCACTGGAAGCGCGGCCTGATGATGCCGCGAATCCTCAAGGAGGTCGATCACATCATCCTCATGCCCCGATGCGCCCGGCATGTCCTGGCCGGCAGCACACTGGGGCTGAAGGCGGCGGTAGGTTACTGGCGCACCGATACGCGCCTGGAATACCATCGGGATGCCGCCACCTTTCATGAAAAGACGGCCGAATCCAACACCGTTGAAACCCTGCTCAAGAAGCAGCGGCTCATTCTTTCCGCCGCCGACAAAATCCTCACCACCTTCGGTCCCGACGATGGATACGTCCATCAACCTGAAATCGGCCTGGTCATCGCGTCAGAGTCCGTCGTCGCCCATGACATGGTGTCGCTGGCGTGGCTTTTGGAAAACAGGCGGCGCATCCCGGCGGAGAAGCAGGATGGATTTATTGATCACAGTCCCCTGGTGGCCAGCATTGCCAATGATTGGGTTGTTTTCAAGCTGGGGGGATTGAAAGCGGCGATCGCTTCAGACAAGCTGATTAAAAACGACATCAAGACCGTCTGGGATGATCGGGTTCTCAATCATGCCTACACAATCTTCGGCGGTACGCCAAAGGTGGCCATTCAAGCGGCGAATGGAATGCTCTCCGATGCGTTGAAAAAGAGTCTGACCGGGATGATCATGGTTTGACGGGACCAGGGAAAGGCGGGGCATGAAGAGATCTCCGGCAAGCTAAAGGATATATTCGGAAAAGACCCGCCCCCTGGAATCGAAGCGGACCCCTTCCATCTCCAGAAGCGCCCTCTTCATCGGCAGGCCGCCGCCGAAGCCGCCGAGCGCGCCGTCGCTCCGGATCACGCGGTGACAGGGGATCACAAGGGAGAAAGGATTCCCGGCCATGGCGTTCCCCACAGCCCTCGCGCCACCATGCACACCCAGCGCCGTCGCGAGCCCGCCGTATGTGACGACGCGTCCCCGCGGGATCTCCCGGCACGCGATCAGCGTGCGCCTCACAAAATCCTGCATCCCGTCGAGATCGAGTTCAACGGCGGAGAAGTCCACCTCCGCCCCGCGAAGAAAGGTTGAAAGCAGCCGGGGGAATTCTCCCGCTGCGGTTGCCGGCAGGGCGCCGCGAAATTCCTGCCGGATCCGGTCCGCCATCGAAACGCCCTCCTCCGGAAGGAGGATCCGCCGGATCCGGGAACAACGATCGGCGTATGTTACGATGCCGATCTCGCCGAATGTCCAGGGAATGAGGTCATAGGTGTAAGAAACTTTTTCCCGATCCATGATCATACCTTCCTTTCCGGCAACAGTACCGCTATTCCTGACCCGTGTCAAAAAACATGCGGATGCGGCGGGCGGTTTCCGCACCGACCCCCTCCACCTGCTGCAAATCCTCAACCGATGCCGCCCGGACCCGCCTCACGTCGCCGAAGAAAACGAGGAGCGCCTTCCTCCGCGCGGGGCCGATGCCCGGGATCCGGTCCAGAAGCGATTGCAGATCCGCCTTTTCCTTGATCTTCCGGTGGTAGGCGACGGCGAAGCGGTGTGCCTCGTCTCGGATCCGCTGGAGGAGGAAGAGGGCCGCGGGCCAGCGTGTGAGGTAAACGGGATCCTTCCGGCCCGGGAGATAGACGCGGTCCTCCTCTTTTCCCGGCGTCTGCGTTCGGCGACCCGGACCTGCAACCGGGGCAGGATCCCCGCTTTTCCCTTTGGCGTTCCCGGATGAATCGGTGCCTGCCGGGTCATCCCCGGCGATGTGCATCTCCCCGTCGTCTCGTTCCTTGGCCAGACCGATCACATCCAACCCCCCGATCCCGAGGTCCCTGAGGACGGCGAGAGCGACGCCAAGCTGCCCCTTCCCCCCGTCCACCATGATCAGATCGGGGAGGTTCTCCCGTTTTTCATAGCGCCGTCTCAGGACCTCGTACATCATCGCGTAGTCGTCGGCGCCGGGGACCGTCCGGATACGGAAGCGGCGGTACCCCTCCTTCGCGGGGACGCCGGCCGTGAAAGCGACCAGCGAACCGACCGCATATTTCCCGCCGATGTTGGAGATGTCGAAGCACTCGATCCGCCGGGGGGCACTGTGAAGATGGAGTTTCGCCGCGAGCAGCCGGAGCGCCTCCTCGGGGCGGTCGGCGGCCAGGCGCGCGGTCTTGAGGGCGTTTTCCGCATTCCGCCCGGCGATTCCGACGAGCGCGAGACTCTCCCCCCGCTTCGGAGAAACGAGGTTCACTCCCCTCCCCTTCTTCTCCGCAAGCCATTCCGCCAGAGCCTCGCCGTCTTCCAGCGCCGTCGGCACGACGACCTCGTCCGGGATATCCGCGACGCCGTCGTAATACCGCAGCAGCAGGGAGGAGAGGATCTCTCCGGTTTCAGCCCGGAGGCGGATCAGGGGGAAGGTCTTCTGGCCGATCATCCGGCCGCCGCGGACGAAGAGAACCGCGACCTGCGTCAGATCCCCCTCCCGGCAGAGGCCGAAAACGTCCCGGTTCCTGCCGGTCATGGAGACGATCCGCTGCCGCTCTAAAGTCTCCTCGACGGCCCCGATCCGGTCCCGGATGGCGGCCGCCTCCTCGAAACGAAGTTCCTCTGCCGCCGCGTTCATCCGGTCGTGAAGATCGCCGATCAGCGCCCTCTCCCGGCCTTCGAGAAAGGCGATGCCGTCCTTCACGAGGCGATGATAGGCGGCGGGCTCGATCCGGCCGACGCAGGGGGCACAGCAGCGCCCGATCTCGAATTCGAGGCAGGGGCGGCGGCGGGCCTTCAGCTCCCGGTCCCGGCAGCTTCTCAGGGGCAGGATCGTCTGGAGGAAGCGGAGGGTCTCCTTCGCGGCAGCGCCGGAGGGATAGGGGCCGAAATAGCGTGCGCCGTCCTTTTTCGGACGGCGCACGAGCTGAAAGCGGGGAAAGGATTCGGACGGATCGATCCGGATGTTGTAATAGGACTTGTCGTCCCGGAAAAAGACGTTGTAGTGCGGCCGGTGCTCTTTGATCAGGTTGTTCTCAAGGATCAGCGCCTCTTTTTCCGTCCCGGTGAGAATGAACTCCAGATCCCGGACCCGGGAAACGAGGAAGGGAATCATCGCCCTGGAGTCGGTCCTGGCAAAATAGGCCCGGATCCTCGCCTTCAAGTCCCGGGCTTTTCCCACGTAGAGGACCGCCCCCGTCCCGTCCTTCATGAGATAGACGCCGGGACCGCGGGGGGCGTGCCGGATCTTCGTTTCCAGATCTCCGGTCATGAACTTCGAGCCGTCACTTCCTCGTTTCCGCGCCCATTTTCTTCTGCAGGGCATCGCCAAGGGAACCGAAGGAGCCTGAGGTCTTGCCCACGTACTTGCTGAAATCCTCCGGTTCCTCCTCCCGCTCCTCTTCGGCGTCCCCGGCCAATGCCAGCGAGATGCGCTTGGCCTCCCGGTCGATCTTTTCGATCTTCACCGCAACGGCCTGCCCTTCTTTCAGGACCTCGGAGGGGTGGGTGATCCGCTTCCCGCGGCCCAGCCTGGAGATGTGGATCAGGCCGTCCACGCCGGGGATCAGGGTCACAAAGGCGCCGAACTTGGTGAGTCGCGCCACGGTTCCCGTAAAGCCCGATCCCTCGGGGAATTCCGCTTCGACCCTTTCCCAGGGATCGGGGAGGTTCGACCGGAGGCTGAGTGAAATCCGGTTCTTTTCCCAGTCCAGTTTCAGGATGGCCGCCTCGATCTCCTGGCCGATGGCCAGTTTTTCCGCGATATCGCCCACATGCCCCCAGGCGATTTCGGAGATGGGGATGAGCCCCTGGATGCCGCCGAGATCGACGAAGGCCCCGAACTTCTGGAGGGAAACGACTGTCCCCTTCACCGTCATCCCCTCCCGGAGCATCTCTTTCAAGGCATCCTTTTGCCTGGCCTGTTCCTCCTCCAGAAGCGCCCGGTGGGAGACGACAACGTTTCGGCCCCGCTCCCCGTACTCGATGATCCGAAAGTTCAGGCGCTTCCCGATCCAGTCCGCCGGCGTCGCCACACGGAAGAGTCCCATCTGGGAGAAGGGGCAGAATCCCCGGACGTCGCCGGCCACGCGGACCTCAAATCCCCCCTTGACCTCCTTTTCGACCAGCCCCTCCACGGGAATCCCGTTCTGCGCCGCATCCGCCAGGAAGGTCCGGCCGGCCTCGCCGCTACCGACCTTGGTCGTAAACAGTTTTTCGTTATTCCGGGATGAAAGGAAATAGGCCCGGATCGTCTCGCCTTCCCTGACCGTCACGTTCCCCTCCGCGTCGAGAAATTCCCGCCGGTCCAGGTAGCCCTCGTGCTTCCCGCCCACGTCGATGAAGACCCATTCCGGCGTGATCTTCACGATCATCGCCTCCACGCGCTGGCCCGGCTTCAGCCAACCCTGGTCCATCCCACTTTCGTCCAGCAGTTCGGCGAAACTCTTCTCGCCTTCCCCTTCTTCCATCCTCTGAATGTTTTCCTCCATGGTTCCCCTCATGCTAAAGAAAATATGATGACTCCGTAAAAAATACGGCCGTGCTTTGCTCAAAATGCGCGGCATCTTGCCCCGATCGAAGCGCCCTGTCAAGCGCAAATCACCTTCCCCATTCGCCTGCCTTCGGAAAAGCGGCCGCATCCCCGCTTCCGGATACTCACCGATCCGGGACGATGATCTCCTCTTCCGTCACGATCCGGTCTGCCGCAACATCATGGGAATCCACCGGAATATCCGCTACGATCTGGCAGGAAAATGCCGCCCCGATTCGCGCCGCCCGCGGAACCTCCGGCAGAAAGCGGTCGTAGTAGCCGCCGCCGTAGCCGACACGGTATCCCCGCCGGTCAAAGGCCACGGCGGGAACGAGGACCGCATCGATCTCTCTTGGCAACACGGGCCGGATGGTCTCTACCTTCGGTTCGCGGATCCCGTAATGGCCGGTTTCCAGCTCCGCAAAACTGCCGAGCAAACACGGCGTCAGCCCCCGGCCTTCCGGGCGGCAGAGGGGAATGACGATCCGCTTCCCCGCATCCCATCCCCAGCGAAGCAGATCGTCGATCAGGACTTCGCTCCCGAAGCTGAGGAAGACCATCAGCGTGGACGCTTCCCGGAGTTCCCGGAGCTCCGTAAGCCGCCGGACGATCGCGCCGCTCTTCGCCGCGATCTCCTCCGCGGTTAGACCATCCCGGTGCGCAAGGACCCTTTTACGGATATCAGCCTTCAGATTCATTGCCGGTAACTTTCTTCCTAACGACAAGCCGCTCGCTTCACGCCCGCTAACGCAAGGATGCGGTGTCCCCAAGGCATGCAATCATTTTTCTTTATCACGCCATCATGTCGATATCGCGAATTTCAATCCCTTGGCGTGCTCCACGGCTGAGCAACATATCACAAATTGTGATATCCTCATGGCCTCCTCGCGGGTCAGCCCGGAAGAGCCGCTGCTCCCGTCTACCCCTCGCCGCCCATCTCGAGCATCAGCTTCGTCAGGTCGCGGATCCGGTCCCGGAGCTCCGCCGCCCTCTCAAACTCCAGCGCCTTGGCGGCCTGCTTCATCTCCTCTTTCAATTTCCGGATCACGACGGGAAGCTCCTTCTCGGAGGCATAGGCCGCGGCCTCTTCCGAGACCACCGGTACGGTCACATAATCGGCCTCATAGACGGAGCCGAGGATCCGGCGGATCTCGGTCCTGATGGTCTCCGGCGTGATCCCGTGCTCCTCGTTGAATCGCGCCTGCATGAGCCGCCGCCGTTTTGTTTCGTCGAGACAGGCCCGGATCGCGGCGGTAATCGTATCGGCGTACATGATCACCTGCCCCGCGACGTTCCGCGCCGCCCGGCCGCTCGTCTGGATCAGTGAACGGGCGGAGCGGAGGAATCCCTCCTTGTCGGCGTCGAGGATCGCCACGAGGGAGACCTCGGGGATGTCGAGCCCCTCTCTGAGCAGGTTCACGCCGATGAGGCAGTCGAACTCGCCCATCCTGAGGTCGCGGATGATCTCCACCCGTTCCAGGGTGTGGACGTCCGAATGGAGGTACTTCACCCGGACGCCCAGCTCTTCGTAGTATGCGGTCAGGTTCTCCGCCATCCGCTTCGTCAGCGTCGTCACCAGAACGCGCTCTCCCCGTTCGGCCCGTTCCCGGATCTCCGCCAGCAGGTCGTCCACCTGACCGGTGACCGGCTTCACGACGATCTCCGGGTCCATCAGGCCCGTCGGCCTGATGATCTGCTCCATGGCCCGGCCGCCGGCCCTTTCCAGTTCGTAGGCCGCGGGCGTCGCGGAGACGCAGATCCGCTGGTTCGGAAAGGCGTCGAACTCGTCGAAGCGGAGCGGCCGGTTGTCCAGCGCCGAGGGAAGGCGGAAGCCATAGTTGACCAGGGTCTCCTTCCGCGCGCGGTCGCCCCGGTACATCCCGATGAGCTGCGGGATTGTCGCGTGGCTCTCGTCGATAAAGATGAGGGCGTCCTTGGGGAGATACTCCATCAGCGTCGGGGGCGGTTGGCCGGGCTTGCGGCCGGTCAGGTGACGGGAGTAGTTCTCGATGCCCGAGCAGTAACCCATTTCCTCCATCATTTCGATATCGAAATGGGTCCGCTGCTCCAGGCGTTGCGCCTCGAGGAGCTTGTTTTCCGCGTTGAGCTCCCGGAGCCGCTCACCCAGTTCCTCGCGGATCGCCAGGATCGCCCGTTTGAGGTTATCCTGAGTGGTCACGTAGTGGCTGCCGGGGTAGATCGCCGTCCGATGGAGCGACTCCAGTTTTTTCCCCCGGAGCGGATCGACAATCGAAATCGCCTCCACCGTGTCCCCAAACAACTCCACGCGGATCGCCTTCTCCTCCTCGTAGGGGGGAAAGATCTCAACGACGTCGCCGCGGACGCGGAAGGTCCCGCGGTGGAAATCGATGTCGTTGCGCTCGTACTGGATCTCGATGAGGCGCGCAAGCATCGCGTCCCTCTGGATCTCCATCCCCGATTCGAGCAGCAGCAGCATCCCCTGGTAGGCCTCCGGGGAGCCGAGGCCGTAGATGCAGGAGACGCTGGCCACGATAATCACGTCCCGCCGGTCCAGCAGGTAATGGGTCGCCGCGTGGCGGAGCTTGTCGATCTCCTCGTTGATCGCGGAGTCCTTTTCGATGTAGGTGTCGGTGCTGGGGATGTAGGCTTCAGGCTGGTAGTAGTCGTAATAGCTGACGAAGTAGGCGACGGCGTTTTCCGGAAAGAGGGCCTTGAACTCCCCGTAGAGCTGGGCGGCGAGGGTCTTGTTGTGGGCGATGACCAAGGCGGGCCGGTCCACGGCGGCGATCACGTTCGCCATCGTGAAGGTTTTCCCGGAACCGGTCACGCCGAGAAGGACCTGGTGCTGCTCCCCGTTCTCCAGCCCCTCGACGAGGCCGGCGATCGCCTGCGGCTGATCCCCCCGTGGCTGAAACTCGCTGACCAGCCGAAACCCGCCCATGTTCGCTCCTCCCCGTGCGCTGTATCCTGCCACAATTTCCCTTCTCTGGCAAGCCGCCATAAAAACCCGGGGACACCATCCCGGTTTACAGGAACCGGTTCCTCACGGATAAGGGAAAGCTTTTCCCCCATGGTTCATTCTCATCTGAATCGGGAGTTTGGTACGATGGCGGCTTTGAAGGGAGGCGACGTTGAAAAGCGGTGCCCTTGCGGAAAAGGCACGTAGGATAGCGCAAGGATCGGCTTCATCGGCAATCGCATCTGTTGCATGGAAGGAGGGGCTGCGGTCTGTTCAGGATGGCGCAGCCCCTCCTCCGATTTTCAGCTTGCGATCGTCGTACAATCACCGGGCCCGTAACCGGTGCCGTTCTTGGGACCGTCTCCACCGTTTCCCGTGCCGTCGCCGGGACCGTGCCCCAAACCGCTGCCGGCGCCGTCCGCCGTGCCGCCGCCGCCCGCACCGCTGCCGCTGCCCGTGCCATCGCAGGAGCCGTCTCCGGAACCGTTCCCGCCGGCTGCACCGCCATTGCCGGAACCGTTGCCTCCCCGGGCCAGGATGAAATGAACATCCGCACTGACGGCCGCACATTCACCGGGGCCGTAACCCGTACCATCCTTGGGACCGTTGCCACCATTGCC
The DNA here is from genome assembly GCA_016935075.1 of Deltaproteobacteria bacterium. GTDB lineage: Bacteria > Desulfobacterota > Syntrophia > Syntrophales > UBA5619 > UBA5619. The sequence goes on from JAFGRP010000052.1 coordinate 35,938, forward strand.
CGCACCGTTACCGGGGCCGTGCCCCGCTCCCTTGGCGAGAACGAAACGACCCTCCGCACTCATGCCGGCTCCGTTCGAACTCCAGGCCGGAACAGTCAAAAGGAACAGAACCATGACTGAAAAACCGATCATCCACACACGCTTCATCATCTTACCTCCCATCCGTAAATTGTTGTTTGCCGTTTCGACCATTTCCTCCTCCCTGGAAACCGGAGGATTCGCATCAGGTCCCCGCAGGCGGCATTGCCCATCAAGCCGCCTTTTATGCCTCTACAACGCGCCGCCCGCGGAAAGGTTACAGGACTTTTTCAGCCCCGGGACAAGGACTCGATTTACAGGGAGATTCTCTCCTGATACGTATTGCCGGACCATTATCGGATTTACTCGTGCGGACGATTCATATATACTTCCACATCCGGGAAATCCTATTGGGTCCGCTACCAATTTAAGGTTTCTGCGACTTTTTATGAAGGTGCCGCGTGTAACCTTATGGCCCGCACGCCGTTATAAGGGTGAGCATGGGTGAATATTCGCTGTTTTATCGGGATTGCAAAAACAGGATCTTCAACTATCTGATGCGCTTGACGGGCGATTCCGGTTTGGCCGGAGACATCATGCAGGAGACCTTTGCGCGGCATATCGAACATTACGGACGGGATAACCGGGACATCGCCCTGCTCTACAGGATCGCCCGGAATCTCTTTACGGACGAATGGAGAAGACGAAAGCATTTTACGGCCGGAGAAATGGAAGGTGAAGAACCCTTCCTGGACCAGGAGCATCGTCTCATGGTCCGGTCCGAATACCGCCGGGTGCTCTCCGCCATGAAGTTGCTCGACGAGGACGAGCGGGAGATTCTGGCCCTTGCCGCAGGCGAAGATCTCTCCTACAGGGAGATCGCGGCCCTCGTCGGCATCAGCGAGGTCAACGTGAAGGTAAAGGTTCACCGGGCGCGCCTCAAACTCAGGGAAAAACTCAAGGAGGGAGACGGATGAGTTCCCACATGATCAGCATGTTCATCGACGACGAATTGACCCTCGACGACAAGATTGATTTCGTAGAGACCATCCATGAATCGAGACCGTTCAAGGAGGAAACGGTCGAACTCCTCCAACAGGAACGGCTGCTTCGATCCGATCCTGTCGATCGTTACCCGGCAGCGGAAATCAGACCGAAACGTTTGTTTCCCCTTCGTTTTCTCCGCCCTCTCGGACTTGTGACCGCCGGAGCGGCGCTGTCGCTGCTCATCCTGTTTTTTCCCTTCACCCCGGACAAGGCGCCCGACACCCCCTATCGTTTCATCCTCTACCGCCCCGACGTCAGCCGCGTCGATATCACGGGCAGTTTCACCGGCTGGAAGACGGTTCCCATGAAACGGGCGGGTTTGAGCGGTTACTGGGAATACACCTCCAACCTGCCGCGCGGAGAACACCGGTTCGCTTACATTCTCAACGGCGCGGTGCGGCTGCCCGACCCGACCATCCAGACGCGGGAGGGAGATGATTTCGGCAGCGAGAATACCGTCCTCTCCATCGGAGGAACGGCTCTATGATGCCTCTTCTTGCACGGCTCCTGACGATCGCTTTTCTCATTACCGGATGTGCGGGCCATTCCTTCAGCAGGGAGGGCGGCCGGGTTCACCTCCGCCTGAGGGACGGACTTGCCCGTGAAGTTCTTTTCTTCTCCTCTCTGGAGGGCTTCGGGCTCCAAAGGGCGCAGAAAACGGACGAAACGACCTGGGAGGTGACCGTCCCGAACAGCAGAGAGTTTACCTACTTCTACATCGTTGACGGAAAAGTTCATCTCCCCGACTGTCGATACCGGGAGAAAGACGATTTCGGGGCATACAACTGTTTATACAAGCCCGACACGTAGTGTTTCTGAACCGGACCGGAAATTTTGTAACCAGGACCCGTTTCTCACGTTTTATGAACAAAAGACCAAAAGGAGTCTGAACAATGAAGCCGATCATCATCGCCTTTTCCATCCTGCTTGCGGTTGCGACAGCGGGCTTCGGGGCCGATTGGAGCAGCCGGCTGCCCGCCGGGACATCGGACGCCGTCAGAGCCCGCATCGCGGATGCAATTCGTGCCGGTGTCGATTCCGACGCGGCAGTCGCGCTGGCGCGTCGAATGGAGGAAAATCGATTCGGCGAAGACCACAAGGTGCGCGTGTATGAAATCATCATGGCGGCCCGGCAGGCAAATCTGCCGGTCAGTCCCATCGTCAACAAAGCCTATGAGGGGATGGCAAAAAGGGTGGAGACTGAAAAGATCGTTCAAGCCATGGAAGCCGTCCGATCCCGCTATTCCATCTCATTTCAACAGGCAAGAGCCTTGACCGCCGAGGAAAGGCAGCGGCGGGCGCTTGGACAAACCATCGCAGAGGGACTGGCCGCCGGGATCCTGGAAAGAGATCTGGCGCGCATAACAGAGAATGTCAGGAAACAGACCCGACAGTTCGATCGTGAACAGGCAAACTCGATTTCGCTGCTCTCTTTTCAGGTTGCCCGCGATATGGCAAGGTTCGGCGTCCTTTCGGGAACCTTGACGGACGTCATCTGCGGGGCCCTGCAAAACCGTTTTACGGCGCGCGAGATGGAGCGGATGCGAAACAGTTTCATCAACGAAGCCCGATACGGAAAGGCGGAAACCATTGCCCTGCAATTCGGCGCTCAGATCGGGGCCGGCTCCCGGGCAGAGGGGCTCGGATCAGGCGGAGCCGGAGCGGGGTCGGGGACCGAAGGCAGAGGAAACAGCGCCGGCGGAAGGGGCGACAACGGCAGTGACAGCGGCAGCGGCGGCAGCGGTGGCAGTGACAGCGGCAGCGGCGGCAGCGGTGGCAGTGGCGGCAGCGGCGGCAGCGGCGGCAGCGGAAGATAGCCGTTCCTTTTGCCCCTTCAGCCAATGATCCTCTCGTCTCCGCCGCCGTCGGAGTCCGCCTTTGATCGATCCCGGCCCGGAAAGACGCGCATCCAAGGCGGGCGGCGATGCACATAAAAGCGGAAACGAGAACTCCCGAACCAAAATCCTCTTGACACACGGAACCGTTCTTCATATACTCCCATCTGTGAAAAAGCGCTGTCTAATCAATAGAATGAACCTCCCCGCCACCATTGGAAGATTTGCCTGCCGTCTATTGACCGCGGCCCCTGCCCTGATCATGGGCGCATCCCTTCAACCCGGAGAACCGTTTATGAACCCGTCCCCCAAATCCCTGTCGGCCCAATGGCATATCCGCAATGGGGCCGCTTTCATATTGATGTTGCTTCTCCTATTCAGCGCCCCTCCCCTGCACGCGCAGTTCTTCCGGGTGGTTCCCGATCGGGCAGAATCCCTCACCCGGCCCATTCGCGCCGGTCACGATGCGTCGTCCCTCAAGCGGCGGCACGCCGGCGCATCTCCGAAACCGTTCTCGATTGCGATTCCCGCGCCCTCTCAGGGAAAAAGAGCCGCTGAAACCGCCGCCGTTTCTCTCCCGGGCACGCCGCATAGAATCGGCTTCGGCCGCGATGTCCCCCAACTGGGCAGCGCTGCGGATACGGCAGCCTGCCTTCAGTGGCAGAGCACCCCCCAAGCCGGCATGATCACGGCAATCAGCATCAGATCTCCGGAGGCTGTCGGCATCCGCCTGGGCATCCTGGTCCGCCGCCTGCCCGCCGAGGCCGTTGTGCGCTTCTATGCCCGGGGGGCGGAGGCCGCCTACGAAATCTCCGGCAGGGAAATGATGGAGTCCGTCCGGCGGAATCTGGAGGCGGGCGATGGCGGCGACGCCGCCCGTACCTGCTGGTCGCCCCATATCGACGGCGAGGAGGCAACCCTGGAAATCGAGCTGCCCCCGGGGATCGGCCCGGATAAGGTGGAAATCTCCATTCCCCGGGTTTCCCATTTTTTTCAACCCCCCCTGGCCGCACAGGGGGAAAACATCATTCACCAAACCGGAATAGGAGCTGCGGCCTCCTGTGAAATCGATGCCACCTGCTACTACGGCGTCTGGAGTCCCGCAAGCAACGCCACGGCGAGAATGATTTTTGTCGAAACGGACGGCCACAGTTATCTGTGTACCGGGACACTGCTCAATGATACGGCATCGAGCGGAACGCCCTACTTCCTCAGCGCCCAGCACTGCATTTCACAGCAGGCTGTGGCATCGACGCTGCAGACCTACTGGTTCTACCGATCCGCGTCCTGCAACAGCGGCACCCTCAATCCGGGAAGCACGACGCTGACCGGGGGTGCGGCGCTGCTGTATTCCGATTTGGACACCGACACATCCTTCATGAGATTGATCAATACCCCGCCCGCGGGGGCTACTTATATAGGATGGGACTCCAATGCGCCGGCGCTGGGAACCGCGGTGGCGGACATTCATCATCCGAAAGGCGATTTGCAGAAAATCAGTTTCGGAACCATTCAATCGTATCAGGATTGCACCGCCACCGACCCGTCGGGTACCTTCACGTGCAGCGATGCGACGCAGACAAACGCGGAATATCTCGATGTGACGTTCACCATCGGCATCACGGAGGGCGGCAGCAGCGGCTCTGGGTTGTTCACGGCCAGTGGCGGGAGTCATTACCTGATCGGCCAGCTGCGCGGGGGAGACACGAGCTGCAGCAATCCGAACGGATCGAATTCCTACGGCCGGTTCGATATGGCCTATAACACCGCGCTGTATCAATGGCTGAGCGTCGGTTCGACATCACCCCTCTACTTTCCCCACATAGCCACCAGCGCTCCCTGGCAAACGGAAATCGCCATCATCAATACGGGCGATCAAAGCGTCACCGGTACGCTGAAAGCCTATAGCAACGCCGGCGGACAGCCCGTCGATACCGAGCCGGTCACGCTTGTCGCCCACGGCCGGAGACAGATCATCGTTGCCAATGAATTTACAAACCACACAAACATTGGCTATATCATCTTTAATGCAAATTCCGATGCGGTCCAGGGCTATACGAAGTTTTACAGAGAAGGGTACTATAGGGCGGCAATCCCCGCGGTCAAAGAGGTAAACACCTCGAACATCTATATCCCGCACATCGCCTCAACCGCGGA
>JAFGRP010000053.1 GCA_016935075.1 Deltaproteobacteria bacterium
GATATCTGCGCCTCATCGACATCTTCCCCCGCCTCCGGGGGGCATCTGGCGCCGCTCAAAGGGGGGACATTCTCACCGGCGCTAACAGGAACACCTGATACTCTGCCGTGAACGATCCGTCATGCAGAGCTTTACGATAGAATGTACGCCACTGCCGAACATAGTCTTCGGTCGGGAAAAGATCTTCGGGACGCATGCCTGCTTTGATTTGAATACCCCGTTGATCGAGGAAGAAATCATAGAGGCCGCGGTTGAAGGTGAGGAGTCCGAAGCGCTCCGAATCGACCGACCAGATCATGTCTTGTGTGCTGTTGACCAATGCTTCGAGCAGGGTCCGTGACTCCATTAGCCGCAGTTCCAGCCCTTTGCGTTCGCTGATGTCCAACGAGAGCCCCATGATGCAATCCGGCTTCCCGGCCGATTTCAGATTGCGCTTCCCGCGGGCCGAAATCCATTTGATGTTTCCATCGGGAAGCACGATCCGGAAATCGTGCCGGAGGGGTTCCCCGGACTGGAGTGTCTGCTGCACAGTCCGGTCAACCCGCTCGCGGTCGTCAGGATGAATTACCTTGAAGAAACTTTCATATGTTATCTCTTCATCCGGGGCAAAATGAAACAGCTCCCTGGTTGTTGGCGAAACCCAGACCTTGCCGGCGTCGGCCTCCATCACCCACAGACCCGCGCCCACGGCTTCAGTAGTCAGACCTAGGCGCGCCTCGCTTTCGCGCAACGTCACTTCGTTCTGTTTGCGAATGAGGGCGTTTGTGAACATCTGGGCAACCATTTGAAGTCTTTTAATAAGCATTTCGGTCCAGGTGCGTTCATTCTGCACCGTAAGATAGGTCAATATACCAATGGGCGAACCTCCTCCTGCCGACAGCGGGATGCACAATATGGACTTGATACCGAAGCGGCGATTTGCCTCCAGGTCACGGAACGCCTCGGGCGGAAGCTCTTCCAAGGATGAAACAGCGATTATCCTGCCTGCCTCAACTTGCTGCTGAGACCAGGGAAAATGCTCATGTGCAAACATAGGATCGGGAACTGACGGGCCTCCAAGGGGTCGATAAAAGTGAGTCAGGATTAGGGTGCGCGGCGTTTCGGCCGAATACTGCCAGAGCACAGAAAGATCCAGCCCCAGGCATTCACAGACCCGGCGCTGTGCAGCTTCTATTTCGCTGTCTACCTGATCAAAGGGCAGGTTGATAAAATGCCCCGAGATATCAGACAGGAGCGTCTCGAACCGGAGCTGTTCCTCCAATCGCTGCCTGTTCTGAATGCGGTCGGTGACGTCTTTATCCACGCCGCGATAACCTTTGAGATCCCCCTGTGCGTCCAGCAGGGGAACACCACTGGTAAGCAAACAGATCCTTTCGCCATCTTTGGTGATTTTCCAATTCTCCAGATCTTTTATGGGCGCCTTGTTCGCCGCTATTTCAGAGAATATCGCTGCTACCCGTCTTGCTTCATCCGGTGGCATGAAATCAAACGGCGTTTTCCCGATCACTGTTTCAAAAAGTTCCTCACCCTTTGACGAACTGTAAGTATAGAAGCCATTTGTATCCACCTCCCACACCCATTCAGCCATGCTGAACACCACATCGCTGAGCCGCTTTACGCTTTCACGCAGTGCCTCCTCCACCTGTTTTCGGATAAGCGCGTTGGTGAAAACTTGGGAGATCAACTGAAGCTGCCGAATAAGTGATTCTGGCCATTTGTACTCCCGCGTTACGGTACTGAAGTTTAGGGCGCCGATTATCTTACCCCCGCTTGATAGCGGTAAACTCAACCCGCTCTTGATGCCAAAGTGACGCCATGTCTCTCGATCACGTTCCGCCCCATCGGGCATATCCTCGATGGATGAGAGGGAAACGATCTTGCCTGCCTCGATTTGCAGCTGTGCCCAGGGCAAATGCTCATATGCCTTCATGGTTAGAGGATGCGGCGGGCCCCCATAAGGCCGATACGCGTGAGTTAAAGTGGCTCCGCGGGGCCCTTCTTGCGACCACTGCCAAAGCGTGCAGTGCTCTATCCCCAGGGATTGACAAACGGTGGATTGAACATTTTCTATCTCACCACCTATCAGTTCGGGAGGCAGGTTTATGAACCGGGTTGAAATGTCTAACATTAGTTCCTCGAAGCTCAAACGCTTCTCGCTATCCCGAAGTGCCTCTTCGGCCCGCTTTTGCGCAGTGATGTCGCTCATTGTGACGCGGAACACGGGCACACTGTCGGTGCCCTGCACAGTGGCGGCCTTTTCCCGGGGCAGTCGTTCCTCTTTCTCTTTTGATGGCGGGATACTTTTTTTCATGAAAATCTCTCCTGCTTATCGGACGGAATTCCGTTCAGAACCCCGGTCTTTTATCCTGGACGGTACTTCTCGGGATTCTGCTTGGATGACCTCCTCCAGTTTCTTCAAGGCCGTGATGTCGGTGAAGGTAATGAAAGAATTATTTATCCCTCATGCCTGAGTCCGTTCCTTCTATCATGGTTAGGATATTTTCACATCTTTTGTCTATGATACCCCCGATGCCGATATAAAGTCAATTTGCCGAAATATCGGCAGGATCGGTATTGCCTTTACCTTTCCCTTGAAGATCTCCATCCTGATAATGTTCATATATATCGATACGTTAGCAATTGCAGCTCACTCCTATTGTTACTTGGCACATATTTCGCTGAAACTGTCTGCATCGAATGAAGCAAAAAGTGTTTTATGTGTAACAGGGCTGCTTCCGGTTGGGTGTTTGAAAAGAACAATGTGCACTTATTGAAGGCACATACAATAAGATCACTTACGCAATTCAGATGCAAGAAGAAAGACAAAAGCAGAATATAAGGAGAGAGTCTATGAAGAGAATTATTTTAGAGAGTCATGCAATCCAGTGTCTTCTTTTGGTCTGTGCGGTTGCCGTGATGATGGCCGCAAACGCGTATGCCGCTCAGGACCCCATCGCTTTTCCAGCCAAGGGGCAGAGCAATCAGCAGATGGAAGGCGATAAGTATGCCTGTTACTCGTGGGCGAAGGGTCAGACCGGTTTTGACCCAATGCAGGCGCCGACCGCTACCGCACCTCCTCCCCCGACAAAAGGCGGCGCGGTGAAAGGCGCCGCCGGCGGCGCCCTTGCAGGTGCGGCCATCGGTGCAGTTGCCGGTGATGCCGGAAAAGGCGCCGCCATTGGTGCGGTCGCGGGCGGCTTAGTCGGCGGCGCACGCAGACAACAAAGCAACAAGGAGCAACAACAGTACGCACAGCAGCAATCCGCCGCATACGAGCAGAAGCGCGGCGAGTATAACCGGGCCTGGAGTGCCTGCATGGAAGGAAAAGGTTACACGGTGAAATAAACCATTATCAAACCCGGGAAATCCCTTAAGGAGATCATCATGAAAAAATATATCATGGCATTGTGTGCGCTTATGCTGTTGGCCGGAACCGGCAGCATCTGTACAGCAGCAGAGGATAGCATCATCTGCACTCTTACCAGGGCTAACGACTGTTCACCTGAAGACGGATGCGTCGAGGTATCGATAGATCAAATGGCCCTTCCTCGATTTGTCCGCATCGATTTGAAAAGCAAGACCATCACCTCTCTCGACAAGGAGATTTCAAGATACACACAAATTACGACAATCGATCGTCTGGAGGGGATGACGGTTATGCACGGAACGGAGTTGCGCGGCTGGAGTATAGCGCTGGGACAAAATACAGGCAACCTTACCCTGAGTGCTTCCGGAGATGGGGAAGGGTTTGTCGTGTTCGGTGTCTGCATGATCAAATAAAAGTCATTTGAGTGAGGAGGAGCATATGAAACGGGTATTTGTTTTATTGATGGTGGTGGTTTTGTTCTCCGGTTGCGGCGCTGCGGTCAGGGAATCCGGGTTTTATGACCACGGCACCATGTACAAGAATTGGGACCATATGAAGTTCAGCATTGCCGGCCACAAAGAGGTCTCCCCCGGCGAGGCCAAGAAATCGGAAGTAGAGGAGTGGTGGGGTATTACCGTAAAGTAAATCCTGCCAAATGGATCGGCCCGGCTTTTCCCCTTTTGAGGATATCATCCGGAACCCGATCCATATCTTCAAGCGTGTATTTCATCAACATGGACGGCTTTTGGACTGCATAGAGAACAAGACGGATAAAGTGAGTGGCAGGTGAAAGCAGGCCGTCAAGGACGTGGGACCGAACAAGAGAGATTGCCGCGCGAGGAGAACGTCATGAAAAAATTGATCATCATTATTCTATTGCTGATTATGGCATCAGTCACTGTGGCATTGGCCGAGGACCCGGGGTGGCCCCGCCAAATTACGAAACAGGGCAGCACGCTTATTTATTACCAGCCGCAGGTTGATGATTGGAACAATTTCACGGACATTACCTGGCGTATGGCCTTTTCACTTACCCCGGCTGGCGGGAAAGAGGTCGTTGGCGTGGTCGAACTGCAGGGCCACACGGATGTCGACAACGATAAAAAAATGGTGATGATCACCAACCTGAAGATATTAAGGATCAATTTCCCCTCCCTGGAGCCCGCCCGTGCCGCACAAATGGACCAGTTGGTGAGGACATTCCTGCCGTCTTTTGTCTCGATTTCCCTGCATCGGCTCGTGGCCTGTGTGCCGAAACCGGAGTCGGTGCCCGGTGTGCCGCTCAATAACGATCCACCGGTGATCTTCGTGAGCAACGTGCCGGCAATTCTCCTCTCGTTGGATGGCAATCCTGTGGTTGCCGATGTCCCGAAGACCAATCTGGCATTCGTGGTCAACACGGCCTGGCCGCTCTTTTATGACAAACCCAAAGCCTCATACTACCTGCTGGTCGGTCAGCAGTGGATGACGGCGAAAGGACTCGAAGGTCCCTGGTCAGCTACGGTGAAACTCCCGAGCGATATGGCAAAGGTGGCCGCAGATCCTGAGTGGGCCGCGCTGAAGAAGGCGATTCCACCGCCGTCCGCTTCCAAAGGCGTCATTCCGAGGGTCTTATACAGCAACAGGCCGGCGGAAGTCATCCTCTTCGACGGCAACCCGGCCTATGCGCAAATTCCGGGAACCCAATTGCTCTACGCGACGAACACGTCAAGCTATCTCTTTCTCCACACGGCGGCGAACCAGTATTATTACCTGACCGGAGGCCGATGGTTCCGGTCCAATTCCCTGCAGGGCCCGTGGAGTTTTGCCACGATGGACCTGCCCGTGGATTTCCTGCAGATTCCGTTGAGCAGTCCGGCCTCGGTCGTACGGGTCTCGGTTCCGGGCACCGATGAGGCAATGGACGCTGTGCTGCTGGCACAGGTTCCGACCAGGATGACGGTGAACCCCGCCACTGCAGCGGCAAGCGTTGAAGTCATCTACGGCGGGGAACCCCGCTTTGAGCCTATCAGCGGGACAACGCTCTATTACGCCGCCAACACACAGGACAAGGTGATCAAAGTCGGCGACGTCTATTATCTCTGCCTGCAGGGGGTGTGGTTCCTGTCTACGACTCCGCAAGGGCCATGGACCGTTGCGAGCTCCGTTCCGCAGGTGATCTATACGATACCGCCGAGCTCGCCGGTCTATAACGTCACCTATGTGACGCAATACACCACCTCGAGCGGCAGTGTGGAGTGCAGCCACACCGCGGGGTATATGGGGGCATTTATTGTGGGGGTTGGCGTGGGGGCCATCATCGCCAACGGGAGCGGCTATTACTATCCGCCGTACATCTACCGACCGCCCTATGGCTATCCCCGGTACTACCCGCCGCCCTATACCTATGGCGCCCGTGTCACGCACTACAACGCCGCGACCGGGGCCTATGGCGTCTCCCGGACAGTTTACGGCCCCTACGGATCGTCAACCAGGGGCGCCGCCTATAATCCCTACACCGGCACCTCCGCGCGAGGCGCTGCGGTCTCCACACCTTACGGCAGCAGAAGCGCGGCCCAGGCATACAATCCCTACACCGGCACTTACGCCGCCACCCGTCAAGGCTCCAGTCCGACGGCCCAGTGGGGGAGTTCCGTCGTGTCGAAGGGCGGGAAGACCGCCTATACCCAGCACTATACGACCGCGCAGGGAACCGTGGGGTCTGTGAAGACATCGACGGGCGGCAAGGCCGTCGGTGTGAAGACGGACTCGGGGATCACCGCCGCAGGCAAGACGTCAGGCGGCGACTTGTATGCCACCCATGACGGAAACGTGTACAAGAACACGGGCTCGGGGTGGCAGTCTTACGACAATGGGAGTTGGAATTCGGTGAACACCCCCGCTCCCACATCGGCCTCCACTCAGCAAAAGACGAAAACGCAACAGCAGCCAACGGCCACCGCTCAGGGCGCCGGTTCCGCAAATCAGGCTGCGTCACAGCAGCGGGCGCAAAGTGCACAGCCGCAAGCCCAGGCGCGAACGCAGCCGTACCAGCAGCCAACGGCCACTGCTCAGGGCGCCGGTTCCGCAAATCAGGCTGCGTCGCAGCAGCGGGCGCAGAGTGCGCAGCAACCTGCATCGGCAGGCAGTTATAGCCCATCCGGCAAAGCACCATCCTCTCAAATGCAAGGTCTGCAGAAAGAGGCGCAGAACAGACAGCGAGGCGCACAGCAAAGCTCGAGCTTCGCGAAATCCCGTGAAGGGGGAAAGAGCGGAGGAGGAAGAGGTCGCAGAAGGTAGCGGAGCACCGTCGGTCGCGGTGACGGGCTATTACAAATTCACGGCGGTCAAGAAGGGAAACACTTGGAAATTCAGTCGCTGGATCGCCCATGGGGATCAGTCTCTCGACTAGAGGAATCCAACTAGTGTGCTGTCACAGTAACGGCTTTACAATGAATGTCTATCGGTTTCTATGGCCCGACCGAGGCGTATTTCGACAAGACGTGGAAGCTCGAGGACATCGTGGCGGTGCGGCAATAAGATGCAGAAAAGGTCGTGAACGGCCGGGATTCGGTTCGGCCTTCGGCCGTTAGCCGGTACGGTGAAGGAGATAGAGAAGGTGCGATCAGCAGAGGAACAGACTGCGTCTGCCGTTCCGGCAGACTGGCGCGAAGAGTATGCCTACACCTTGGGCCTTCAAGCGCATCCAAGAGCAGCCCTTTCGTTCCATGTTATGTCCAAGCCCACCGGGGCCGCTTGCAATTTGAATTGCCGGTATTGTTTCTATTTGGAAAAGAGTGCGCTTTATCCCCGCGGCTCTATGGAGACCATGAGCGATGAGGTTTTGGAAGCGCACATCCGTCAGACCTTCGAATCCCAGCCAGGGCCTCAGGTGACCCTGGCCTGGCAGGGGGGAGAGCCCACGCTCATGGGATTGGACTTTTTTCGTCGGGCCGTGGCCTTCGAGAAGCGATTCGCACGGCCCGGAGTGCAGGTCGAGCGAACGATCCAGACCAATGGCCTGCTGCTGGACGGTGAATGGTGCCGGTTCCTCCATGACAACGGCTTCCTTGTCGGCTTGAGCCTGGACGGGCCAAGGGAGATGCACGACGCCTGGCGCCGGGACCGCAAGGGCGAAGGCACCTTTGACAAGGTGCTGAAAGCCGCGCGCCTTTTGCAGCGACACCAGGTTGAGTTCAACATCCTCGCCACCGTGAATGCAGCCAATGGTGACCATCCACTGGAGGTCTACCGTTTCTTTCGGGACGAGGTGAAGGCCAACTATCTCCAGTTCATCCCCATCGTCGTGCGTGACCGGAACTCGAAGACCGGCGTCACAGAAAGCTCGGTCGGCGCTCTGCAGTACGGGGAGTTCCTTTCGGCGATCTTTGATGAATGGGTGAGCCGGGACGTGGGAAAGATGTTCGTCCTGAACTTTGATTATTCCCTGGCGAACTGGCTGGGGGCGCCTTCGAACTGCATCTTCTCGCCGGAATGCGGCACCGCGCTGGCACTGGAGCGCAACGGCGACCTCTATTCCTGCGACCACTTTGTCAGTCCCGAGAACCTGCTCGGCAATATCATGAAGACGCCGATGCGCGCACTGGTCGATTCCGATAAGCAGCGCCGGTTCGGGCGCGACAAGTTTGCGAAGCTTCCGCAGTATTGCCTTGAATGTCCGGTCCTTTTCGCCTGCTTCGGTGAATGTCCGAAGAACCGCTTCATCAAGACGCCTGATGGAAAGGAGGGACTGAATTATCTCTGCGCAGGGTATAAGCATTTCTTTATGCACATCGATTCAAGAATGAAGGCTATGGCGAAGCTGTTGCGAGAAGGGCGTTTTGCGGATGAAATCATGGGTTCTCCGCAGCCGCAGAAATGACACAACTAACAGAAATAACAAAACTAAACAGAGTAGCAGATTATAAACCAAGGAGGTTATTATGAGTGAAGAATCCAAACCAATGACCGGTAAACCCAATATCCTGATGATCGTGACCGATCAGGAGTACGCCCACCAGCCCATGCCGGCGGAATTCGCCCTGCCCAGCCGGGATCGCATCCGCGCCCGCGGGGTCACGTTCAACAATCACCACGCCACCACCACCGTGTGCACGCCGTCCCGCTCGGTGATTTACACCGGGCGGCATACGCCGCACACCCGCATGTTCGACAACACCAATTTCGCCTGGATCGACGACATGAAGGCCGATCCGGAAACCTTGCCCACCATCGGCCATATGCTGCGCGATCTGGGCTACCACACCGTCTATAAAGGCAAGTGGCACCTCTCGGAGTTTCCCGCGCCGGGTTCCCGCAAAGCGATGGAGGCCTACGGATTCTCTGAGTACCAGGATTCGGGCGATGTGCAAGGCGGGCCTATGGATGGAGTCAATAAAGATCCGCTGATCGCGGCGGATGCCGTTGAATGGTTAAACAAGCGCGCACCTGAAGTCGCCGCCAACAAGCCTTGGTTCATGAGCGTGAACTTCGTCAATCCCCACGATGTGATGTTTTTCGATACCGACGATAAGGATTCGGTCCAGGTTAAGGGCATGTTCCCGATTTTTGGCGCGCCCGATAC
>JAFGRP010000054.1 GCA_016935075.1 Deltaproteobacteria bacterium
AGGGGCGCGCAGCGTGAGCGAAAGAAGATCTATCCCGCTGGATGGTTCGGTTCCCGACAACGGGGAGATGCTGGCGCTCGTTGAGACCTACAAGAAGGAGCTGGAAATCAAAAAGGAGAAGGTGGCAAGGGAACTGACGGAGGGGCTGCAATTGACCCCGCAGGAGTTCATGGAGCGTTACCGGGAAAAACAGGCCGAACAGAAAAAAGGAGAATTGCGGTGAAAAGCACGAAAAGAACGCCGTTGGCGGCCGCCTGCTGCCTGACCATGATCCTGCTGGCCGGGTGCGCCGGATTGTCTTTAACGGCTGCAAGGCAGGAGACACTCGATCAACGGGTCAAAAATTACATGCAGGCCCAGATCGACGGGCAATGGGATCAGGCCTATTCATTTTTTCATTCTTCCTATCGCCGGAAGGTATCGAAGGAGAATTACGTTCACCAGACCCGGAAGATCTCCTACAAGGGATTCGCGATCGAGGAGATCGCCATGCTCCCTTCGGGGGATGAGGCCGCGGTCAAGGTCAGGATAGACATTTCATTCATGGGATATGTCTTCCCGCGGGCGCCCCAGAAACAGATCTGGGCGAAGGAAAATGGGGGATGGTTTGTGAAGTGGTCGGAAAAAACCACTTCGCAAACCACTCCCGTTCCCCGGCAGCAAAAACAGCAATAACGCCTTACTGCATATTTGCCCCGCTCAGTATTTGATTCCCGCTGTCGCCGTACAGGTAAAAACCGCCGATAGCTCCGGAATCACCCTCCGTGCGGAACCTGAGGAACGAGATCCCGGATGCGGTCTCCCCGAAACGGGAGGCCACTTCAAAAACGTCGTAGGCCCCGGCGGCGAGGTTGATTGATATTTCGCGCCCCTCCATCAGTTTTCGGTCATGATCGTACGGCTCGATCCACGCCGTTACGGGAAACGTTGATGGATTGCAGACGACGACCCCGGTCCACCAGGCGCCGTCATTACCCGGATAGTGGGGCAGGCTGAGCGTGCCCTTGAAGCAGCTTTCGTCCAAAAGTGGATAACTCGCATGGTCGTTCCCATTGGGGACGCTGTAGGTCACGTAACCGACCAGCGGATAGAAGCCGGTTACATCCAGAATCGAATGATACAGGGGATCCCCCGCACGCTTTCCGAATTGATCCTGGATTTCCAGAACCCTCTTTTCACGGGGCGCCAGCACGATAACGAGATCCTCTGTAGAATCCGCGCCGGCCAGCGCGAGATGGAGCCTGACACGATTCTCCCGATCATTCGGGTTGATCAGGGTCAGTTGGGTGGTCCAGTAGCCCGGTTCGGGAATATGGGGCACGATCTTTCTCACGCCGCTCACCGGAAGCGCAAACAGGGTTTCAACACCGGACGCATTCGAGGTGTATTGGAAGCCGCTCAGGGGCTGTTCCCCGTTTCCCAGGATCTCGATCCATCCGGATTTCGGCATGGCGTAGAAGGGATCGAAACCGGGTTTGATGGAGAGCCATCCGCCCGCCGCGACCGTCTCAGTAACCTCGTTCAGAAGCAGGCCATCCCCGGAATAGAGGCGGAGCAAAACTTCCGTCTCTTCAAACGACTCGTTTCCGACCCCCCCGAACATTCTTGCGCCCTGGGTCATCGGGGCGGCCGTATCGGGGATCACCAGCCGGGAACCCCGCGCGTCGCCCTGGACAAAGGTGGCCAGGAAACGGTAACCCTCGCCGATCAGATTGAGAAGATCCACCGGTCCGTCCGCCGCGAGCGTCATTCCGTCGGTTTCGTGAATCTCGGTCAGACGCTCGGGCAGATCGTCGAAGAGAAATATCCTTTTCTCGCCGGCCCGGAGCGTCAAGGGCCCCAGGACTGTCTGAACCGGCGCCCCGTCGGTCTTTCGCGTCGTCAATGTCACCCCTTCGACCGCCGCGCTTCCCGAATTGGTCAGCGCGAAGCCGGACCACTCGCCCGCGCGGGGAATATAAGGGATCTGCTGGTTGAACGATCTTTTCAGATCCGCCTTCAGGAGATAGATATTGGGATCCGTATAATCATCCTGCGTCAAGCGGATGGTGTATGGCGGCGTTGTGAGGGTTAGAAGGTCATCCAGCGGGCTGTCATCCGCGACGACGGCGCGCCGCACCTCGTTGCCGTTCCCGTCGACGACAACCGCCTCGATATCCCGCAAACTCCCGGGTTCCTTTTCGACCCGCAGAGAGAGGATATCGCCGGATTTGGCGGAGATTCTGTAGACATCCTCATCGAGCAGGACCAGATTGTACGTCCCCGGTCCGATATCGACGGTCTGGTCCCCCTTTTCGAGGAAGTCATCCCTCGATCCGGCAAGTCTCACGATCTCCCGATAATCCAGGCCGGGGAAAATGGCGCCCGTGCCAAGCGAAAAACTCAGGAGTTCCGGGTGGTCGGCGACGCTCGTCCCGGTCCACTGGCCGCCGGTGATCGCCCCGGCCGCGTCGAGGAAAAGTTCATAGGTGTATTGGGTCGTGTGGATTTGGGTTCCGATGTAGTCCGGCGCCACAAAATCATCCGCATAATAGATCTTGACCGAAACCGACTCGACGTTTCCGCTTAGAGAGGTGGCCATCTCATATTGATAGATCGGGTAGGACCACACCGGCGCTCCGGCGTAAAGATCGGCGACAAAGGCCTTTTTCCGGTCCTTGATATAGTGGAGGAGCCAGAAATGGAACTCCTCGGGAGCGGCGCCGTTGCCGAGCTCGAGAAAGTCGTTGTTGTGCGCGAGTGTCAGGAGCCCTTTCTTGTCTCCGACCCGGAAGATGACGTTTTCCTCCGAAGAGGGGAGTATGTCCACGTGTTCATAACACGCGGCGAGGGCCCAGTATGCGCAGAGCCCGTACCAGCTCGGCGCTTCCGGATCATAATATGCGTCCAGATACGCATCGAGGGCATTTCCTGCGGTCATGCCGGTCGTGAGGAGATTGTACTTCTCCAACGGAGCCGGCCTGCCGCGATAGTCCAGACCGGTGCCGAGCCCCCCCTTCGTATAGGGCCACCAGTACCCGGACCAGGGAATGGATGTCGCCCGCTCGGTCTCGGCATGGGCAAAGGGCAAAAATGAAAGGATTAAAAAAAGGGCCAGCGCCCAGGAGAATTTCCCGAGGGATCCCCGATTTGTAAAGCCACGTGATTTTATCATATCAATCAATCAGCCAGGAACGCCGCAGGGGCGTCTCCTCATAGAGCCACCACGAGCCGCCGGCGGGCCAAAGTTGCCTGACGGACAGCCGTCCCTTTTCATCGGTCACGGTAACCATGATCAGTTCCGCAGCGCCCGGTTCCCCCCCTCTGATCCAACCCATCGCCTTTGCCTCGCCGATACGGAATCCGTCAAAGGCGACACGGTAGCTCCTGGAAAATACCCTGCCGCCGGCTTCGACCTTCTCCATATAGACCCTGCCGCTCTCTTTCTCGCCGAGGGGAAGCACATCGCATGGGACGGGAAAGCCGGGCGCGAGCAACAGGCCAGTAACACTTCTCTTTTCGCCGCTTTTCCCGATCTCCTTCCGAATGATTTCTCCGACAGAACCGGAAGGGGGGAGGATGAGGACACACACGGCGTCGGACCCGGCCGCCGCTTCCTGGAAAAACCGTAAAGTCGCCGCGCCGTCGGGGCCGGCCTCTGGTACGATCTTCCAGACCTGGGTATGGGGCGGAGCCGAACCATTAAGGCTCGCATATTCCGAAAGAATGCTCAAGGCCGCCGCCGGCCGGTAGAAAAAGGCCCGGCAGTCGGATGCAAGCGTCAGCAGGCCGAACATCGCCATCAGGATGAAGCCGGTTCGGATGACGCCGCCGGTCATCGGGCCGTCCGGTTGGGATCGACGATCAAAAGGATTTCTCCACATGGAATCGCTCAATAAAAAGTGGGGGGCGTTTTTGAAAGCCCCCCACGGAAAGACCGGCCGAGGCAATCCTCAGCCTCATGCAAAATCCAAGGTGCTCACCGTTACGGCAAAACCGTCCAGGCGAGGTATCCCATTGAGTCGCTATTGCCGTTGGACATCATGGCAAAGCCGAACCCACCGCCGTAATCACACGCTGCCATGAGGTAGCACGGAGCGCCGTTGACGGTTCCCGTCCAGGTGATATTTTCCAGCAAATCGACGAACATCGAGTTTGCCGGCACAGCAACCGTAGCCGTACAAGCGGCCGCGGCGCCCAGCTGACGGGCAGTCAGAACGCAGCTACCGGCCACACCGGTCGGATTGGAAATGGAAATTCCGTTCCAGTAGTCGCCCGTGGCCAGACTGGTGAAGTAGTTGAAGGTCAAATTGGTGGTAACCGGTGCAGGACCGGCGCAGCAAACCTGTGCGATGTCGATCGTGCATTCACAGATACATGTGATGCAAGAGGGGCAGATCGGCAGCGGGAGCGTAGGATCATAGATCGATATCTTAACCGAAACGATCTCGTTATTTTTGAGGACGGTAGGATCAATACGAACCGGCGGTACGTCGATCCACCAGTAGGCCCCATCTCCAGGAGCAACCACATCAACAGATGCAGGTGTGGTTATAATCGTAGACCGGGCTCCAGCCCCGACCGCGCAAGTCGGGTCGACGCCCAATGCGCCAGGCAACACCGCTGTTACTCCATCACCTCGCCAGAAAGATGGTGCACCGAAGCTCCTGGTCTGAGCAAGACCGGCACATGCCGCCGGCTGGGTGGCAAAATCATCCCACGCCATAATGGCAGGCACACCGGTCCCGGACCAGTAAGCGCCCCTTTCACCGGTCAGGCCATTGACCAGAATCTCCATCCGGACCGCAATGGGTTGACCCGAAACAAATGCGGCCGCGTTGGCGCAGTTACAGATGGCGAAGATCGCCTTGTATTTCTCAAGACCGCCAATCGCGTTGCAATATCCGTGCGTTGCTACCAGGTTGCCGATATTGTCGTCATAATCAAACCCGTTAATGGCACAGGCGCCTCCCTGACCTACGGCCGCCGGGCAATCGACGGTCCTCAGCGCACCCTTACAGGTGCTGCAGACCTGGGCCGAGGCCCCTGCGGTAAAACCGAAAACCATCACCGTCAAGGTGAGCAAAACCAGTAATTTCTTCATCGTTAGAATTTCCTCCTTATTTAATTTGTTAATCGGAAACCAACATTCCCTTGCTCGTCAGTACCTGTACTGCATCAAAAACAAAGGCTTCTCCTGTCCGCATCCCCCCTTTCATTTTTGATTTTCAACCTTATACTAAACGCAATCCCCTGTCAAGCTTTTTGGTTACCCTCTGAACAACTCATCATGCCAAATCGATGTAATCCCTGAATATTGAACCCCTGGTGCATTGACCTCGCAACGGCATGTCTATTCGGAACGCAACCCGAAATCCGCTACCATCAAAAGCACGCTGTTTCCGCATATCCCCCCCAACGTGTCGGAGGTGCCGGTTATCAGGCTTATGCCGACCTCGTTGAGGCCGGCGTTCAGGATATTCCGCTGCCCGGCGTAGTACGGGCTAAACTCGCGGGTCAGGAATAACTCGAAGATGATACCGACCATCCGGTCTATCATGTCATCGTCATTCGTGAAATCATTGCCCAGGCACTGAATCCGGATATATTCTCCCACGTTTTGAGGGTCGTAACCGGTTTCCTGGATACGGTCCTTCACCGTGCGGCCGTCTAAAGAATCACTGGAAAAATAACCGTTTGCAAGCATATCCTCGGCGTGCGCCCTGGCTGCTTTATAGAGTTTCAGATTCGTGGTCAAAGGGGGAAGACCTTGTGTCAGAAGATCCTGCTGCCATTCCGGAAAATCTGCAAGAAGCCGCTCCGGATCCAAGCCCAGGGAGGCAGCCACCTTGAGCGGGTTTTCACGGGCCTGGTTGATCCGTTGAAGCAACCTGGCTTCCGGACCGGAAATATAGGCGCCATAATCGCAGGTGGCCAGATAGACATTCCACAGGGCGCCTCCCAGGCTGAGAACGCCGGTATCGATGCTGATGCCCACCTCTTTCAGAAGAGGATCGAGGATGTTCCGCTTTTCCGTTCGCGAGGGATCCAGTTCATCCCGGAACATATACTCAAAAAGCCGCTTGACGGCATCCCCGGGGTCGATAAAATTGGCAAAGATCAGCATTCCCAGGGATTCCCCGGTCGCAACGGCAGGATAGCCGCTGTTTCGAATCCGCGCGTCATAGCCCTGCCCGTCGGGAGAATCATGGGAATAATAGCCGTTTATAAACATATCCTGCGTGTGGGCCCGGGCGGCTTCATAGAGAAGCGCGTTGAACGTGACGGCCGGAAGGCCCTCTTTCAGGACCGTTTCCAGTTCAGGGAGATCTTTCAGG
>JAFGRP010000055.1 GCA_016935075.1 Deltaproteobacteria bacterium
CGGCTGGCCAAATACAACCAGCTCCTGAGGATCGAGGAGGAACTGGGCAAAAAGGCCGTCTTTAGGGGCGAGCTGCGGTGGTAGTGGGTCGGGGGCGGTTGCGCGGTATCATCGCCTGAAACGACGCAGCAGTGCACTTGTGGCGTTCCCGATCCGCAAAGACGAGAGGCGGTGCTGCGATTTTGGGTCTCTATGGATAGGACATGTTATCGGGGATCACGCCCCGGACGCCCCCTCGGCGCATGGGCGTGTCCCCGTTCCGGAGTTCATCCGCGGCGACGCTGACAATGCTATCACCTTTGACCGCCGTGGCCATGTCGCCTTTCATGGCAGACACCCCTGACAATGGTTCGGTTTGAACATAAAAAAACCCGCCGTGCAGCGGGGATAAAAACAAAAAAGCAGACGCCCCCGCATGCAAATCTTCTTGCAGCAGGAGTCATCAGCTTGGCTGGCCAGCATTTTCAAGGGGACTCCATCCCCGGTATTATATTTTACAGATATTCCATTTCGGTCCGGCCGTCAAGCCCGATCTGGATTGTCGTTAATGCTCTTGAGGTAATTTCACTCCAGGGAATATCATCTTGACAGGACGAATATATAATAATATAAAAACTATAAATAAATAAACCTCCTCGCAGCAAGCTATGGGGTATCCTAAACACCAAGGAACGAAGCAAGCTTCGGGGAATATAACCCGAAGAGATTCACAGGGCGATGGAGTTCGCCGAAATCGCCGCCGGGCTGATAACTCCTGCCAGACGAGGTTCTGATAGGAGTTTTTTTATGGGGGTGAAACCATGTTGCATCCGGATCTCCAAGAGGCGGTTTCCCTTTATAAAGCATTGAAAAACGAGGCCGATAAGGGCGTCGTGGGGCTGGACGAGGTGAAGGAGAAGACCTTCATCGCGTTCCTGTCCGAAATCCCCACCACGCTGGGCGCCGGGAAAAACAGGCGGGTCAACGCGGGCCTTGTCTGGTACCGGGGCGTCCCGGGCGTGGGCAAGACCTACATGGCGCTCATTCTCGCGAAGACCACCGAGACCCGGTTTGCCCGCATCCAGGGCCGCGCGGACCTTACGCCCGGCGACATCATCGGCGTCGAGATCTTCAACCCGAAGACCGGCGAGTGGGAGAAGCGTCCGGGGCCCGTCGTGCGGGCCAACATCCTGCTCCTCGACGAGGGGAACCGCATTACCCCGAAATCCCAGAGCGCGTTCCTGGAGGTGAACCAGGACCGGACGGTGACCCTGGGCGATTACACGTTCGAGCTGCCCGAATTCTATTTCGCCGTGATGACCACGAATCCCGTGGAGACCGGCGAGGGGACGTTCCCGCTCTCCGCGGCGAACGCCGACCGCTTCACGTTCCTCATTGACGTGGGATACCTTTCCCCGGACGAGGAACGCAAACTCGTCGACTTCGACATCAAGGCGGTGGACATCCGGCCGATCGTGAAACCCGATCGGATCGTCGAACTCCGGTCGGCCATCGCGACCCGGGTTGCGCTCCACCCGTCGCTCAAGAAATACATCCGCCGGCTGGTTCGCGCCACCCGTCCTTACAATCCGGAAATCCACTGGTACGAACGATCTCCTTCGCCGCTCGTCGAAGAGTTTGTAGAGCTTGGCGCCTCCCCGCGCGTGACGATCGCGTGGGGGCCGACTTCGCGGGTGCGGGCCCTCTTTGTCCGCGAAGACGACAAGGTTTTCCCCGAGGACATCCAGGCGCTGGCATATAACATCCTTTCGCATCGCCTCCACCTGAAGTCCCGCGCCCGCAAAGCCGGGGTAACAGCGGAGCATGTGATCCACGAGATCGTCGAAAGGGTACCAATCCCATGACCAGTGCCAACACCGCCCTGCTCCTCGATCCGTCCGAGGTCGAGGCCATCAACCTCTTCTGCAATGCCAGGGTGCGCGATCTGATATTCGGCGAGCATGCCAGCGTGTTCACCGGAACGGCAGGATTCGATTTTTCCGGGATCCGCGACTTCCAATCCGGAGACCCGCAGATCAAGGTGGACTGGGCGCATTCCACGACAACGCTCTTCAACCCGCTGCAGGTGCGGGAGTGCATCGAAGAGCGCTCAATCGGCATTGTGATCGCCGCGGATGTCTCCTGCTCGACGAGGTTCGGCGCCTCCGGCGAGCCGATCGGAAAGGGCATTGCCCGCACGATCGCGACGATCGGTCTGTCCGCCTCCATTTTCCAGGACATGGTGGGACTGGTGCTCTTCGGAGGGAAGAAACATCTCATCGAGCCGCCCGGCGGCGGACGGAACCAGGTTGAGCGGATGGTGGATCTCTACCAGACCGCGCCGGCCGTGCCCGGCCTTCCGGAAAGGGAGCGCCTCGCCGATACCTTGGCAGGCGAATTGCGCCGGACATCGCTGGTCATCGTGGCGTCTGACTTCCTCTTTCCCGATGTATTCACTACGCTGAAGGAACTCGCGGACCTGAAGCAGCCCCATGATCTGTTTCTGGTCATGGCCGACAGCGCCTTCGCATTCGAGCTTCCCGAGATCTCCGCGGGATGGATCGGCTGTGTGGACAGCGAAACGGGGGCGCGCGTCGAGCTCTCATACTCACAGGTCCGGGAGCTACCCCGCCTGATCCGGAACCATCAGGATGCTGTCGAGGACTATGCGGAACGGATGGATCTGGAGGTGTTGAGGGTCCTCCCGGATGCGGAACAATTTCAGAGCGCCATCGTTGATTTTTTCCTGGAGCGCAGGCTCCGGAGGAGTTAATTGGAGGGAGACGGCAGATGATGTCTCGAAAGTCGATGTTTTGGAAGGTATTTGGCGCATCGGCGGTTGTGCTGGCCGCTTTCGCACTCTTCCGGGGAGCCGATGCCGTTGCGCAGACCCCCCCCGACGCGTCCGGCAACACCGAGGCGGTTGCCGCCGATGCGCTGAGCTGCTGGTGGAAATCGGACAAGGGTTCCGTTCGCATCGGCGAGGAATTCGCCGTTACGCTGACCTGCCGCCTGGCTGAGACAGGCCGGGAGAAAACCGTTCTCAATGACGCGCTGCTCGATCCGGGCGCAATCGCGCTTCCTCCCTACCAGGTCAAAGGCGGAACCCGATTCAAGGACATCATCAGAATTCTCCCTGGACCGGACGGACCGGTGACGTTCCGCCATGTGCAGTACACCTATACCGTGAAACTGATAGGTGAAGGATTCTTCGGAAAGGACGTTCCGCTGCCCCCGCCCGAGATCCGTTACCACATCGATCTCGTGACGGGGAAAAATGTTGTGACACCGGGCAAGGAGCGGATCTATCTCCTCTCTCCATTGCCGATGAGGATCCAGTCGCTCGTGCCGAGAGCCGCCGACACCATCCGGGATGCCGGGGACGGGACGTTCGGCGACGTGGAGGGCCGTCGGAAAAACGCGATCATCGCGTTCATTGCCGCGGGGATCTTCCTGCTTCTGC
>JAFGRP010000056.1 GCA_016935075.1 Deltaproteobacteria bacterium
AATGTGCAGACGGATCGGAGGCCACCCTGTTGGAACGAGCCATAAAAAAGAGAGGCATCGGTCGGTATTTGATCGAAGTCCGGGCGGTAGAGTCCCGCCGATGGCGGGATTAACCACGCTTCTAGCGTGGTCGGTCACGCTTTCAGCGTGATCCCGGGGAGCCAGAAAACATCCAAACCCGTTCTTTGGGGAGCGGGCTTTTTTTATGATACCATGGCATACTGGGTATACATCATTAGAAGTGAATCAACCGGGAGATACTACTGCGGACAATCCAGCGATCCGGAACGTCGTTTGAGACAACACAATGATCCAGATTATGAACTGTCAAAAACCACAAAGCGATTTGACGGACCATGGATGTTTGTATGGTCTCAAGAATGTGCAAGTCGAAGTGATGCAATGATCCTTGAAAGAAAGATCAAAAAACGAGGTATCGCACGATATCTGATGGACATCAGTCGGTAGAGTTCCGCCTGTGGATGGATTAATCACGCTTCTAGCGTGGTCGGTCACGCTTTCAGCGTGATCCCGAGGAGCCAAAAATCCATCCGCTGATTTCAGCGGTTCTTATTTTGCGCAAGACCCCGTGGGCTGACCCCTTTGGGATTTTGTCGTTTCCAGCGTGTCCACGACGACTTACGCCCCCCAGCACATTCTCTGCGATTCTCCGTTTTTCGAGTCGCCTTGTTTAATAGCCCAATGGAACATGGGCTGCGGAAATACCTGTCAAAAACGTCATAACGAAGTCTTGCATGGCGTTGACCGGTCGCAGGTTAGGTCATTTATGATAAAACGTCTCCCAAGCGGTGGTGCAGTCGTGAGCGGTCACCAAACCCGCCGACCCCGGAAATTCCTCTTCATCAGGACTCCATTCAAAAGAGGCTTGCATGCTCTACTTTGAAATACTCGCCGTCGTCCTCCTGACCTTGATGAACGGCTTGCTCGCCATGTCCGAGCTTGCCGTCGTCTCATCGCGAAAAAGCCGCCTAGAACATCTGGCGAATCAGGGTAGCCATGGTGCACGTGCCGCTCTGCGCCTCATAGACGATCCGAGCCGGTTTCTCTCAACGGTCCAGATCGGCATCACGCTTGTCGGCATCATCGCGGGTGCATTCAGCGGTGCCACCCTGGGACAGCGGCTCGGCGGCTGGCTCAATACGTTTCCGTCGATTTCACCTTATGGTAGTGCAGTGGGCATCGGTGTCACGGTTGTAAGTATAACCTATCTGTCGATGATCCTGGGTGAACTCGTGCCAAAGCGAATTGCGCTTGCCCAACCCGAAAGGATCGCCTCTTTCGTAGCCGGGCCGATGCGAGGAATTTCGCTTGTTGCCGCTCCGGCCGTATGGGTACTGCATATCTCAACCGAGAGGGTTTTGCGCCTTTTGGGTTTGGCCGGAGCCCGCGAGACAACCGTCACCGAGGATGAGGTCAAGTCGCTGATCGCCGAGGGGACCCAAGCGGGCATTTTTGTTCCCCAGGAACAGGAAATGATCGAAGGCGTTCTCCGCTTGGCGGATCGTTCTGTCAGGCTCATCATGACGCCGCGTACCCGGATCGTTTGGGTGGACGTGAAATCCGACCGGAACACGATTATCGATATGGTCAAGTCGAATCGTTTTTCCCGTCTGCTGGTTTGCGATGAGACGGTGGATCATCCCGTCGGTTTTATCCATACCAAGAACCTTCTACCCGAAGCCCTAAGCTGTAAAGACGTCACTCTATCCGAGCTGGTCACTCCGCTATTGTATGTCCCAGACCGCACAACAGTCCTCAACCTAATGAATAGATTCAAGAAGGAAAAAGTGCACCTGGCCGTCGTGGTGGATGAGTACGGTACCATTGAAGGTTTGGTGACCCTCACCGACGTGATCGAGGCCATCGCCGGGGATCTTCCGGAACAAGGGGAAGACGATGGCCCCCAGATTATACAAAGGGACGACGGGTCGTGGCTGGCGCACGGAACGGTTCCCACCGACGAAGTCGAAACCATAACCGGCATCGATATGGGAGAGAACGTGGAGACGCTGGCGGCTTTTTTACTGGACCGTCTGGGACGAATCCCCAAAGCCGGAGCAAGCTTCAACCATGGGAACGCACGCTTCGAGGTCGTCGATATGGACGGTAACCGCATCGACAAGGTGCTTATCGAAGTCGGCCCGAAAGAGGATAAAGAAGCGCCTGACCCGGTAATGAATGATTGATCAATAACGATTATGAGTAGGAGGACTTAGATGCAACGTGTGGTTCTTTTCTTGTTGACCAACATTGCGGTGATGCTGGTGCTGTCGATCAGTGCCCGTATTCTGGGCATCGACCGCTTTTGGTCCAGCAATGGATTGAACATGGGCATGCTGCTGGCATTTGCCGCCCTGATCGGCTTCGGCGGTTCCTTTATTTCCTTGATGATGTCCAAAACCATGGCGAAATGGAGCACCGGCGCACAGGTCATCCAGCGGCCGGGAAACCAGGATGAAGCCTGGCTCGTTGACACCGTGGGACGGTTGGCAGCCAAAGCCGGATTGCCGATGCCCGAAGTCGCCGTCTACGAAGGCGCACCCAATGCCTTTGCCACCGGCCCCAGCAAGTCCAATTCGCTGGTGGCCGTCTCGACCGGACTGCTGCAAAGCATGAATCGAAAAGAGGTGGAAGCCGTGTTGGCCCACGAGGTCGCCCACATCGAAAACGGCGATATGGTGACCCTGACGTTGATCCAGGGGGTGGTCAACACCTTCGTGGTCTTCCTGTCGCGTGCCGCGGGTTACGCGGTGGACAGCTTCCTGCGCAAGGGCGACGAAGAATCGAGCGGTCCGGGCATCGGCTATTGGATCAGCAGCATCGTCTTTGAAATCCTGTTCGGCGTCTTGGCCAGCATCGTGGTTTTGTACTTTTTGCGCAAGCGTGAATACCGGGCGGACGCAGGCGCTGCCGCGCTGATGGGCGACCGACGCCCGATGATCGACGCCCTGCGAGCGCTGGGTAATCTTCAAGCCGGCCAGTTGCCGAAGGAAATGGCGGCCAGCGGGATTGCCGGCGGCGGCATGATGGCGTTGTTCAGCAGCCACCCGCCCCTTGAATCGCGGATTGCAGCGCTGCAATCGGCAAACTGAGAATTTCCAACAACCAAGCCTTCAGCAGACACACTTCAAATTAACAAAGCCCCGCGCTAAAACGTGGGGCTTTGTTGTTACAGCATCTACCCTCCACATCGCTCCTTTTTAACAGCCCGGTTGCATCCGGACACCCGCTTTGACATTTCGAACTCCCCTCCGGTAGGTATCTGCCGAAAGCCGGACCAGTGGGTCCGGCGCAAGCGGATTACCAGACAGCGGAAACAGCCGTGAGATCGGAGACCGTTGTGGGTGCCGGCGGCATGAACCGCAGACGACGGAATCAGGTTTTTCTCTTGCTATTTCGTCCGGAATAAGACATTATGTTGCCATTTATAGATATGTGGCGACATTTTGTCTGGTGCCCGGAATGAAAGAACAGCCTGAAGAAATCTTACGCAAGCACGGTGGCCGGCTTCGAATGAGCGAGGCCATCGAGCAAGGCATGACCCGCTACATGCTCTATTCGCTCAGGGACAAGGGCGTCATCGAGCAGGTGAGCAGAGGTATCTATCGGCTGGTGGACCTGCCTCCGATCAGCAATCCCGATCTGGTGACGGTCAGCCTTCGCTTCCCAAACGCCGTCATTTGTCTTGTCTCCGCACTGGCCTATCATGACATCACGACCCAGATCCCACATATGGTTTTCGTGGCGGTGCCAAGAGACTCACGGATGCCTTCGCTTGACCATCCTCCCATCCAGGCCCATAGATTTTCGAATAAAGCATACAGGTCCGGCATCGAAGAGCACCCGATTGATGGGGTGCCCGTTAAAGTCTACAGTCCCGAGAAAACCCTGGTCGACTGCTTCAAGTTCCGCAACAAAATCGGAATGGACGTGGTCCTGGAAGCACTGAAACTCTATAAGACACGAAAGAAGTTCAACCT
>JAFGRP010000057.1 GCA_016935075.1 Deltaproteobacteria bacterium
GGTGAGAAATGCCTCGTTGATCCGGTTTCTGATGGACAACTCTTGTTCCGATCGCCGAAGCGCTTCCTCCGCCCGCTTCTGCTCGGTGATGTCGCGGTTGCACACGGCTACGGCTGATACAGTCCCCTCATCACCAAAACAAGGCGTGTAGAGGGCATCAAGGAATCGAGGCGTGGCGCCGGAGTCTCCGAGTGCTGTCTCGAACCGCACCTCGTCTCCTGCGAAGCATCGGTCGAGTCTCGGTTTGACCACATCCTGAAAAAAAGCCTTGCCCAGCACATCTTCCAGGCTTCGCCCTGCCAGGAATGTGTCCTCTCCGGTCACCAGGCGACTGTAGCTCGAGTTTGCCTCTAAGTAAAAATATTCGCGGTCCACCAGGGCCATGGCCTCCGAGCTGCTGGCGACGATCTGCGCGTACCGGCTTCGCTTAAGCTCGATGTCCATATTGTGCAGGGCAAAGGCAACGTCGCTGGCAACGTCGCTGAGCATGGATACCGCTTCCGGGTCGCTCGCAAACTCGGCTGGCGCAGAGATCCCCAGCCAGCCGTGTAGCTGGTCGTTGTGGCATAAACCCACGGTCATCGCAACCTTTCTGGCATACGCGTGCGCCAGGGGGCAACCCTTGCAGGCGACCGCCGGGTTATCGGTTACAACCACGCCCTTCCCAGCCTGGCTGGGCCGACAGCATGCCGGCAACCTGCCTTTCCGGAGCATCGCTGCCAGAGGATCGAATACGGCGTCTTCGAAACCGGAGAAGGCGGTCTCCATACCCTCCTTTGAGGGGTGATCAATCAGGACGATCCATGCACCCTGGAAATCGCGCAAAGTTACGAGGTTGTCACATACACCCCGAATGAACCGATCCCGCTGCTTCTCGCGGATAATTAGCTGGTTGACATCGCGGATGCAACGGAGCACCGCGTTAAGATGTACCTCACGAGACATAGCCTCCGTACGGTCTACGGCCTGTCCGAGCAGGCGTCGGATGCCCGTGATGAGATCCTTCTCCTCTTTCAGAAACGGTCCCTGGTCCACCGTCGGCCGCTCCTCCATATAAAACACTTCGACAGTGCCGCGAGTTTGGCCGGCAATGACAATATCGCCAGCTAACCGCCACCGGCTTTCACGGAAAGGTTTCGAGGTGACTGTACGGTCATCCAGGCGCAGGCGGGCGCAAGCAATGTCGGAATATTGCCAGCCGGATGGGATGAGATCCACGACCTGGAGCAGCACATCATCGATCACCTTATGCTGTTCGGCCAATACTTCTGAAATACCATACAAACAGGCCTGTTCCATGACTCTTTCCCGGACGAGCTTTTCGAGCTTATCACGATATTTTTCCAGTTCCCCTTCGGTCCGCTTTCGCTCCGTAATGTCTTGAATAACGCCGACCGCTCCAAGAAACACTGTCTTGTTGCCGCTAGGGGTACCCGCGTAAATGCCTGAGCTGTTAATCTCCACGGTGATGAAATCCGGCCCACCACTGTGGAGCTCAGCCGGAAGGGTTTTGCCGCCTATCCGCGGCACAAGACGCACCTCCAGTCCCATGGTCTTTCGTTTCCCGGTTCGTCTCTCATCAAACAGCCTCGGCGCGTCTTCGGGTCCTGTGCTCCTACCGCTGTAACTGGGCAGAACCAGTTCACGGCTAACGTTGTCCATGTCGGCGGGAAACACTATTTTGGAGAAATGGGACCCCAAGAGTTCTTCCTGCGTGTAGCCCAGCGAATGAACGGCGTCGTTCAGGTACGTGAATCGACCGTCGGCGTCTATCCGGTAGACGATATAGGGGATGGTGGTAACCAGGCTCCTGAACCGTTCCTCCGATGCGGTCAAGAAGGCGATCTTCTCAGCCAGCTCCGCATGAACCCGGGACAGATCCAAAAAGACACGGACTTTTGAACGCAGCACATCCGGGTTGTACGGCTTGACAATGTAGTCCACCGCGCCAACCTCGTAGCTCTTGAAAATGCGCTTCTCGTCTGAATAGACCGCTGTAAGGAAGATGATCGGAATGTTTCGGGTATTGGGATCGCCTCTCAACTGATCGGCCAATTCGTAACCATCCATCTCGGGCATCATTACGTCCAGAATCGCCACCGCGAAGCGGTGATCAAGGATGGCCGCAAGCGCTTCGTTGCCGCTGGTTGCCTCTATTATCTCAACGCCCATACCGGCCAGGACCTGCCTGAGGGCCGCCAGGTTCTCCTTCTTGTCGTCCACAATCAGGATCTTCTGTCTTTCCAGCTCGGAGCTGGGGGGGCGGGACTCGGAAGAATCCGAAGTCGGATCGCCGAGCTCGGAACGCGAAGTGAAAGAGATGTCCTGATCTTGTTTTTTGTCTTTTCCGGTCATGTCAATTCCCCCGTTTCGAAATCCATTTTGATTGGATTCATTCTTAACTTCCATCGAAAATCGGCAACCTCTCAGCGTTCTGCGCTTCGACTTCCGAGTTCGACAAGCCGCTGCCCGATCTCCTCCAGCCCCAACACTTCGTCCACTATTCCCGCGTCGATTGCCGCTTGTGGCATAAACGGGGTGTAGGCGCGTGACGGATCCTGGGCGATGGTAAAACCCCCTGCCTCCCGAACCACCCGCATGCCCTTAGTTCCATCATCATTGGCGCCTGAGAGAATGACAGCGATTATGCCATCTTCCCAAACCCTAACAGCGCTCTCGAAAAGAACATCAATAGATGGCCTCGACCATTTGACCCGCTCGTCAATGGGAAGGGCAATGGTACTGTTCCGCTCCACAAGCATGTGATAGTTGGCGGGTGCGGCGTACACGCGCCCGGGTTCGATCGGTTCCTTGTCGCAGGGTTCGACCACCGGGAGCCGTGTGGCTCGCGCCAAATGCCGGGCAATCGATCCGTCATCACCCGGGTGCAGGTGCTGGACTACGAGGACCGGCAGCGCAAAGCCCTCGGGAAGCACCGACAGGATAACCGTGAGCGCTTCGCCGCCGCCAGCGCTGATCATCAACAAGTCGGAGATCTTCTCCTTAGGCGTGAAGGCTGCCATGAGCGGGCCATACCGTTTCTCAGCATCCCGATACTCCTTTGTTTTCAAACCCCCGATAGAGTACGCTCGGATGAAGTTCTCCAGAGCGTCCTCAACCGCCGGCACCCGCGCCAGCATGGTGACATCGCTCTTCCTTTCGGCAAATAACCGTTCGATCCGATTGACCCGCTCCTTGGCCAGAGTCTCCAGCCGGTTCAGTTTTCCGGCGCGGAACGCATCGGAGGTCTGGTGGTAGGCAATTAGGCCGGCGATAGTTAATGGAGTCATCGAAACCAACAAAAAAAATACGAGTAGCTTGTTGGCGATCTTGATTTTCATCGTATTTACCCCCCGTTTAACGTCCGCGTTCCCTTTGAAACACTTTCAACGGACACCTGATGTTTTAATAAAGAGCTCACTTTTTAAAAGAGTATCTCTCCATCAAACGGTTTTGGAATGTAACCAGCTTCTATTACGATAATTCGATTCCGATTTTCCGGGCTGTCATAGCCCGTAATGACAATGATATTGATATGGAAGGTTGATTGATCTTCTTTGATCCATCTGTGGACCTCAAAGCCATCCATCCCCGGCCTGAGAAGACCCAGGATGATCAGGCCGGGATTGAGGGCCATCACCTTGACCCCGTCTTCTCCCTCCTCGGCCTCAAGTACTGCATCCACCCTTGCCTTTAGAACTTTCCCTGTTTCTTTTTTCGGCATTCGGGTGCCTCGCCCAACCATTGATTGAGATGTTTGCATAATACCTTAATGTCATTGCGAATGAATGTGAAGCAATCTCAAAATACCTGTAATTACTAATAGATTGCCACGTCGCTTTGCTCCTCGCAATGACTAAGAATGCAATTATGCAAAGCTTTATGATTGACAGGCAAATTTGCCCTTTATCTATTATCAATCTTCAAGAGACTAAATAAGATCGTGTCTTCAACTGTGAACTGAATAGCGAGCATATAAAAAATTA
>JAFGRP010000058.1 GCA_016935075.1 Deltaproteobacteria bacterium
GCTCATAATGGCGGCGCTGTTTTCCCCGGTGAACCATTCGGGCCAGTTGTAGATATCGGTGCGGTCGCCGATACCATAGGGGCCCCATCCGTAATTGGTGGCGCTGACGTAGTAATTGTTGTTCATCAGGGCCGTGCCCAGGCCGCCGTAAGGCCCGTCTCCGAGGTCGGCCAGCCAGTTGCCGCCGGTGGAGTGATGGATGAAGATCAGCCGCACCGGGCTCGCAGGCGCACCCGGGTCGGCCCAACCGGTAAAAGCTGCGATGAGCACGGCCATCACTGCCAGAACACTTCCATTAAATACGCGTTTCATGGTTTTCCTCATCCTGAATGTAGAAATCCCCATGCACCGGAAATAGGTGCGTACGGGATCTCGTTTCGAGCGGCCTTCCATTTGCCCGATAAGCGCAACCAATACCCGTCCATCGTTTCAAAGAATCAGTACGCGGGATGCTGTTTGACACATCCGCTGGTTCGGCTCCCAGCCGATAGTCATTGATGCGCATCTGCTTTTCTATTCACTGTATAAAATAAAAGAATCTTGTATGAAAATGAAAGTATGGCAATGACCATTTTTGTCTTCGGGTTTGAGTCGACGGAGGATCTTTTTCAACTGAGTTGCATGGGAAGTGGGCCTACGTCTTCAAAGTCCTATGTCATTTAACCGGGAAATCAAAATAGGTATCGGGATAGGGTTCCTTCCTCAGGGTGAAGTGCCACCATTCTTTATCATAATTCTTGAAACCGTGTTTGTCCATCAGTGTCTTGAGCAGGAGCCGGTGGGCACGTTGTTGTTGCCCGACCTTCAAGTTTTCGGGATGTGAAATCTCATGAAAGCAGTCAAACCCCGTTCCCATATCGATGCTGTTATCCTTGAACCGCTCCCCGGCAGGCAAATAACAGGCATGGAGCGTTTGTCCCGGCCTGTACTGCTCCTGCGCCGGCACAGGAAAGGAAACGATGGTTAGGTCTATCGTGCTGCCCCGGGAGTGGCCCGATTTTTCGGCAATGTAGCCGTCTCGGAAAAGATTGCGCTTGTCTACGGTGGGATAGAATTCATCTTTGGTTTTCGTGTCATTGATGTCTTTGGCCCACCGCACAAAATGGTCCACGGCCTGCTGGGGGCGATAGCAGTCGTAGATCTTGAGCGAGAGCGACATTTCCTGCAGTTCCGCCTGGACTTTCGCCAGGGCCTCGGCGGCTGGTTTGGTTATGAGGCATTTGGGGGCTTGGTATCCGTCCACTCTGGTTCCCAGGAAATTATGATCGCCAAAGTAGCGGATGTCCAGGACCACCGAAGGAATCTCTTTCTGGATGTCCACGAAATCCTCCGGCATGGTGTTTTGAGACCAACCGGGATAGCTGGACAGAAGGACCAACGCCGACGCCAGAATACCGGCCATTGCGAATGTTGCTTTCACAGAAATACCTCCGTGCTCTTATTTGAAGCTGAAAGGAATCGTTGCCTCCCGTAATTTGCCGCTGCAGGGGCTCCTCACAGTCATTGTTGTTTGCACGCAGGACCGGGGTTTTCCCTATGCGGATGCCCGGCCTCTTGCGGGCTGAGCCGACCGGCCGTGTGGAGAAAAAATACGAAGGCTGGATCTATATGTCAAGGAGTTTTATGATCTTGTGTCCAGCCGAAACAGAAATGTCCTATTTAATCAATAGGCATATGTCCTCGGTTGAGGGGTTGAATCGGAGATTTGCCGCCTTTTGTTCCATGAGTAAACTATTGATGATTTAAGCGCCGGTTGTAATCCTCAGGTCTGTTTTGGGAACCATTCCTGAAGGCAATCATTACGTATTGAAGTTCCGAGTGTTCATCTTGCCGGCGCGAAAAAAAAGGGACAAGAAAGCCGTCGTAATTTCATCGGATCGGTTTCCTGTTTCCCCAATTCTTTCAATAAAAATTTGTTTCATAAAGATTTTTTATACATGAACCCCGCGACGGTTTTCCTGTCCATGATTTCCTCGTGATAGTTTCCCTTGACAGGGAATCGATCAGTGATTATGGTACGCCCGCTGAGAAAACTTGTCCCTGATAATGTCGTTTAGACAAAAAGTCTGGAAGAATATGAGGAGGTCGTCATGGGTCGCGGAAAACGTGTAAGAAAGTCATTTGCCGTTGCATTCATTTTGATCATGCTGCTGGTGGTTGCGCCGGCGCTGGTTATGGCTGCTGAGGCGGACCAGAAGGACAACCGGCCGGAACGGGGTATCGCCGTCTACACGGATTATTCCGGCGTTGCGGTTGCCCGGGGGGAGAATGTCCAGATGGACCTGACCCTGGAGAACAAGGGACGGTCCGACGAGAACATCGACGTTCGGATCACTGCGGTTGCCCAGGGGTGGAAGGCGACGCTGAAGGGCGCCCGCTACCAGGTGAACGGGATGTACGTCCCGGACGGGAAGGCCAAGACCCTTGCGCTCAACCTGGAACCCGAAAAGGGGATCGGTCCGGGCAAATATGCCTTCCATTTCGAGGCGAAGACCGCGGACGGCAAATTCACCTCCGCCCATACCCTGAACGTAACCGTCGAGGAACGAAAGGCCGGCGCGGACAATATCCAGATCACCGCCGCCTATCCGGTTCTCCGGGGCCAGACCGACGCCAAATTCGAATTCTCTCTGGAGGTGCAAAACAAGGGCGAGACCGAACGCACCTTCAACCTTGCCGCGGCGGGCCCGGAAAAGTGGGAGATCAACTTCAAACCGGCATACGAGCAAAAGCAGATCTCCAGCATCCGAGTGAAGGAGGGGCAGAGCCAGACGGTGGCCGTCGAGGTTACCCCGGCTCAGAACGCCTCCGCCGCGGAGTACCCGATCCTCGTCCGGATCGGTTCCGGCGAGAGCAAGGCTGAAGTGAAACTCACGGTCGTCCTGACCGGGACCTACCGGCTCGACGCCGGGACGCCGAACGGGATCCTGTCGCTCGAGGCCTATGCCGGGAAGCCCGTTACTTTCTCCCTCTTCGTGAAGAACACGGGTTCTGCTGCAAATCGCAATATCACTTTTTCCTCCTTCAAACCGGAGAACTGGGAGACCACCTTCAAGCCGGAGAAAATCGATTCACTTGCCCCCGGCGAGATGAAGCAGGTAGAGGTGACGATCAAACCGGGGCCCCAGTCCCTCGTCGGGGATTACTCCGTCGGCGTCATGACGAACGGCGAAAAATCGGACAAGACGGTGGAGATGCGGGTCACGGTAAAGGCCTCTTCCGCCTGGGGCTGGATCGGGATCGGGCTCATTCTCCTGGTGATCGCGGGACTGAGTTTCCTGTTCATCAAAATGGGGAGACGCTGAACGTGGAAAAAGAGACGGTCATCCGAATAGAAGAGCTGACCAAGCGCTACGGGGCGCAGACGGCGGTAGACCGTTTGAGCCTTGAGGTGCTGGAGGGGGAGATTTTCGGTTTTCTGGGACCGAACGGGGCCGGAAAGACGACGACGATGCTGATGCTCCTCGGGCTCGCCGAACCGACCTCCGGGACGGTCCGGGTCTGCGGCTATGACCCGGCGCGCGATCCCCTGAAGGTGAAGGAATTGATCGGCTACCTGCCGGAGAACGTCGGCTTTTACGAGGATATGGATGCGCGGCAGAACCTCCGCTACATTGCCCGCCTGAACCGGATCCCGGATGCGGTTTCCGCCGGCCGGATCGACCGCCTGCTTACGGAGGTCGACCTTGCGAAGGAGGCGGACAAGAAGGTGGGGTCCTACTCGAAGGGGATGAGGCAACGCCTCGGGATCGCCGAGGTGTTGATCAAGGAGCCGAAGGTGGCCTTCCTGGACGAGCCGACGATCGGCCTCGATCCCGACGGGACGAACCGGATGCTCGATCTGATCCAAGGTCTCAGCCGGGAGCGGCGGATGACGATCTTTTTTTCGTCCCATCTGCTGGACCAGGTGCAGCGGGTCAGCGACCGGATCGGGATCATGATCGAGGGGAAACTCGTCGCTGCCGGTCCTCTCGCGGAGCTGGCACAGAGAGGCCTCGGCCTGGAGGCGGGCGAGGCATACACCCTCGAAGAGATCTACATGAAATATTTCAAGGAGGCGTGACCTTGCACGGGATCTTCACGGTATACCGGAAAGAGATGGAGGACCATTTCAGCAGCATACGGCTTCTCCTCATTACGGCGCTGATCGTTATGGTCGGGGTTATCATCGCCTCGATGGTCGGCATGTCCATGCAGGAGGAGCTTAAGGGGATGGCCAAACCGGACTTCATCTTCCTGCTTTTGTTCACCTCGACGGGGAAGCTCTTCTCCTTCGTCCAATTCATCGGCTTTTTTGGGCCGCTCATCGGAATTATCCTCGGTTTCGATGCGATCAACCGGGAGCGGAGCGGCCGGACGCTGAGCAAGCTGGTCGCCCAGCCGATTTACCGCGACGCGATTATCAATGGAAAGTTCCTGGCCGGTGTGACGATGATCGCGATCATCATGGTTTCGCTCGTGCTGATCATCGCGGGTCTCGGCATCCGCCTGATCGGCGTGGTCCCGGGAGC
>JAFGRP010000059.1 GCA_016935075.1 Deltaproteobacteria bacterium
AGGCGCTTTTCGGACAGACATCTCCTGCACGCCTCTTTTTACGATGCGTTATGCCTGGATGTAATCATCTCAGGAGTATTCCGGATCGCCGCAGCTAATGTCAGTGTGTGGTTGAATTTGAAGATCAGCAGTGGCGTATTCGATGTTTGGCGGGTCATGGACTTTGGGCGGCGGCCTCGATCTTGCCAGCCATAACCCCAGGTGTTCGAGAATGACGCGGATGACCGAAGGGTCCTCAATGCTGCCGATGATAGACGACCTTCCCCTCCTGATCCGGGTACTGCATGCGTTCCTGGGAGAACGACGCCCGGATGATGTAGCGGGCCAGATTTTCCATAGCAGTTTCATCAGTGGGCGAAATGCGGTTGCTGCGGAAGACGTTGAATCCCGAATGCTTCCACCCGGAGAGCATTTTCACCATCTCCTGCGTTATCTTCCCCTTATTCAGCAGCATCCTGAGGACCTTGTGCCGGAAGATGGCCTCCAGCTTTTTGAGTTCCAGGGGAGGGGCGACGCGGAACATGCCCCTGCTGCCGTAGAAACATCCGTCGGTGACGAGGATGTGGCAGTGGGGATTGAAGCCGAGGAAATCGCCGAAAGTCTGGACGGCGATGACGGCGCTGGGGATGGGATCGGTTTCCGGAACTACCTCTTGGAGAAATATCTTCAGGGATTCCCAGGCGCACCGGCTCAAATCGGCCAGAAGCTTTCTGTCATATAAAAAATACCGGCGCAGCATCTTCGGGATGCCGAAGACAAAGTGCCGGTGGGGGACCTTCTTGAGGACATCCGTGCAGAGCCATTCGCCGAACTCCACCACGCGCTTCTGATGGCAGGATGGGCAGAAATGACGGCGCTTGCAGGAGAAGGCCAGCAGGTATTCATGGCCGCAGTCAATACATTTGACACGGGCGAAACCATTGTGCGGGTCGCCGCAGTCAAGGTAGTGGTAGATGACCTTCTCGATATAGGGCCGCCAGAATCCGTATTGCCGTGAAAAATGATCGTCATAAATGCCGACAAATGTTTCAAAGTAATCCTCCACACAGCGGTAGTAATCCGAAGACTGCGGATTCCGTGGACGATAAACAGCGGCAGGAAGGGACACGATCTTTCTCTAAAAAAAAGAGAACATCACGCCGCCATAGTGTAGAACGGACGTTCTATTTGTCAAGGGAGATTTTCACGGGGAAGATCACTGATTACGCATCGAAATCTTGTATCTATGCAATAATACTTATTCTGTTGAGTACAGGAAGGCTTCCGCAACCTTGTCAACCCCATAAATAATAAACAATTATATGTACATTACGACCTGCAAACAACAGAGTGATCGGGCAACAGATGAACCATGGTGCATTCTAATGACTCACGGTACAGAAAACATTTTTTCCACTATCGGCTTAACTTCGCACCAGCAATCCGGTTCAGGCTGACCCCTGATTCCAATGCCTGAATGGCAAGATTTCGGTGAACTTCAGGGGGAACACGCACCATAAATTTACCGCTGTATCTTTTACATGCAATCGGCTCGGGTATTTCTTCGCCAGTTTGGCTCATATCCTTGATGACACCCAGAACAATTTCTCTGATACCCTTCAGCGCTGCCTCAGGTGTCTTGTCTAACCAGCTCAAGCTTGGAAATTCAGTACATAAACCTGCGTATTCCTGATCATCTTCAGACCAGGTCACACGATAGGTATAACGATCATTCTTCAGTGGCATGTTCAACCTCCAGCTTCTCAATAGCCAGCAGCACCTGCTTTACCTGGTATGCTTTGGCTTTTCCTTTATGATTTTGAATATTGATTCGCGGATCTCCTTGCCATGGTGTCTTGTACACATGGTGACTTCCGTCTTTATGTCTTGCTATACCAAAATAATGACTGCAGACCCTGCTCAAATCAGCAAATCGAACATTCGCGGGATTGTTTTTCATCTGCACAAGAATATCTTCGATTCCGGCCATGTTTTTTATAGTATCAATATTGATATTTATGTCAAGCCGTTTTTTAAGCGGTGTCAAGAACAAATAGAAATGTCCGGTTTGTTAGCACATGAATTGTCCGCTTTTCTGCAACGATGCCGAAGGCAAAACCGCTAACCATACCCCAGTTCCTCCAGACGCTCCTCGTCGATCCCGAGGAAGTGGGCGACTTCGTGCACGACCGTGATTTCGATCTCCCGCTCCAACTCACCGACGGTTTCACACATCTCCTCGAGGGGTTCCCGGAAGATGTAGATCGTGTTCGGATAGAGGGGGGGCGGGGTGAAAAATGAGTGTTCCTGAAGAGAGTCTCCCCAATAAAGGCCGAGGAGCGGTTCGTCGGGGGGGTAGCCCAACTCCTCCAGCATCTCGGGCGTCGGCCGTTTCTTCACGGTCAGGACGACATTGTCCATCCGCTCCCGGATCTCCGCCGGGATACGGTTGTAGGCGCGCCGGACGGCTCTGTCGAACTCTTTTGGATTCAGTTTCATGACCATGAACCGGGAGTGCAACCCGCAAGCCCCGCCTTTGTGCGGTCAGCTTCACATAATGGGTCCGGAACCATTCTCAACCGGGCAGTTTGAAATACCGGAAATCGTTCTGATCAATTCATGCCTTGTTCTTGTAGCCGAATTCCTGGAGCATCCGGGGGTCGTGCGTCCAGTCCTTCGCGACACGGACGAAAAGTTCAAGGAAGACCTTCGCGGCGAAGAATTTTTCCAGCTCCAGGCGCGCCCGGATGCCGATCTCCTTGAGCATCGTCCCCTTCTTTCCGATCATAATCCCCTTCTGGGACTCCTTGGCCACATGGATTGTGGCGGCGATTCGAATCATGTTTTTCGCCCCGTCCTCCCGGAAGGCGTCGACGACGACGGCGGTTGCATAGGGGATCTCCTTGTGGGTGAGGAGGGTGATCTTCTCCCGGATGATTTCGGCCGCAATGAATCGCTCCGAACGGTCCGTCATCATCTCCCCGGGGAAATACTGCGGGCCCTCGGGGAGGACCTTCCAGATCTCACCGATAAGGCGGTCCACGCCGTCGTTTTTCAGGGCGGAGAGGGGGATGATCTCCCGGAAGGGTTGTATCCTCTGGAATATGTCGATGAGCGGCAACAGCAGCCGCTGGTCTGCGATGTCGATCTTGTTGATGACGAGAAAAACGGGGATCGCCGAGTTCACGAGGGATTCGGCGATGAAAAGGTCGTCCGGGTGGGGGGCTGGGCCCGCCTCGGCGAGCAGGAGAAGGAGATCGACCTTCTCGAAGGCGCCGGTTGCGGCCTCCACCATTGCCCGGTTCAGGGGGGTGGTCGCCCGATGAATGCCCGGCGTGTCGAGAAAGATCATCTGGCCGGGTTTCGGCTCTGCAAGGTTTCGGATCCCCATGATCCGGTTTCGCGTCGTCTGGGGCTTGTGGGTGGTTATGGCGATCCTCTCGCCGACGACTCGGTTGATGAGCGTCGATTTCCCCACGTTGGGTCTGCCGATGATGCCGATGAAGCCGGATTTGAACACGGATCTCTCCTTCCTGGAAAATCAGGGACAGCTCCCTATTTTGCCCTGGGCAAAATAGGGAGCTGTCCCTGATTTTCCCTGTCCCTAATTTTCCTAATTTGCCGGAGGAAAATAGGGAGCTGTCCCCACTTTCACTTTCCCACTTTCCCATTTTCTGTGGGTTTTGAAAAGGACACATCCCCCGTCCCTTCACTGCGTGGAATGATCCATACCATGTCGGGTGTCTTCCTGCAATCGTATCCGCGTGATCTGTCCGGAATAATCCGTCCTCAGATGCTTCTCTCCCACCGTCAGGATAAGCGTTTGCCGGGGGAGGGCGGGGTCGGGCGAGATGCGAATACAGGCGAGACCAAAACGTTCTTGCAGGATCTTGATATTTTCCCGCTTCGCGCCGTAGAAGTTGGAAACGTCGGCCGGGGAGAGAGTGAAATAGAGGGGGGACCCGACGCCGGCATCGGCGGGAGGAAGCGCGGGGGCGCCGCTTTCCCGTCCGGCGGAGGAAAGCAGGGCGGTCGCCATCTCGAGGAAGAGAGCGGTTTCCACGAGCGACCGGAAGGCCGGGTGAAAAGGCCCCGCAATGACGGCCCCCGGTTTTTCCAGTTCCCGGGTGGTCTGGAGGCCGAGGCGGATGACGGGGATCCCCGCTGCGGTCAGCGCTCTAAGTGCATTTTTGCAGAGATCGACCGCGCCTCTCAGGCCGAGCGGGAGATAAATTCCTTCCTGAAAGGCCTTGGCGAGGGGGGTGTCCCGCAGGACCAGCGTCGGGTGTATCCGGACCATATCGGGTCGAAGGGCGATTACCCGGTCGATCGTTTCGGCGAAACGGTTGGGGCTGTCCCCCGGAAGGCCGGCCATCAGATGGATCCCCGTTTCGAAGCCTTTTTCCCGAAGGAGGGCAACCGCCCGGATGGTGTCGGCCGCCGAATGCCCCCGCCGCGAACGGAGAAGAACCCCGTCGTGGAGCGACTGCGCCCCCACCTCCACCGTCGTTACGCCGGAAGTCCTCAGAAGATCCAGGTTTTCCCCGTCGATCCCGTCGGGGCGCGTCGAGATCCGGATGCCGTCGACTGCACCCCCCCGGAGGAAGGGCGCGGCCAATTCGAGCAGACGGCTCTGTTCCTCCCGTTCCATACCGGTGAAAGTCCCGCCGTAAAAGGCGATCTGAACAGGGCCGCTTTTCCGTCCCGCGCTGTCGAGGTGGGTGCGCACGGTTTCGGTGAACGCGGATTCCGTGATCCTCTCCGGGTGATCCCCCGCCGTCAGCCGCTCGTTGCAGAAGATGCATCGGTGGGGACAGCCCCGGTTCATGAGGAAAATGGGGATGATCAACGGCATGATTTATTCCTCCGGGACGGACTCGATCTTCCGGAGTTCTTCCAGGGCCGTTTTGGCCGCCTGCTGCTCCGCCTCTTTCTTGCTCCTTCCTCTCCCCGTTGCGATCACCCGTTCGCCGATCAGGAGGTTCGTCTCGAACCGCTTGTCGTGGTCCGGTCCGGTTTCGGAGATCACGATGTAGCGCGGCATCTCCCGGAAGAGAATCTGACTCATCTCCTGAACGGCGGTTTTGTAATCCCGGTAAACGGCGGAGAGGTTTCCCTTCCCGATGAGCGGTTCGAAAAGCCGGCCGATGAAGACGGCGGTCGGGTCGAACCCGCCGTCGAGGAACATGGCGGCGATGATGGATTCAAAGGCGTTCGCCAGAAGCGAGGATTTCATCCGTCCGCCGGAACCCTCTTCCCCCTTGCCGAGCAGCAGGTGTTCGCCGATTCCGAACCTCCGGGCCAGTTCCGCGAGCGGCTGTTCGTTAACGACGGAGGCCCGGAGCTTGGAGAGTTGTCCCTCGGCATGGTCGGGGAATTTCCGCATCAGCATGTCGCTGACGGTCAGTTCCAGAACGGCGTCGCCCAGAAATTCCAGCCGTTCGTTGTCCCGGCAGGCAAGGGTGGCATTTTCATTGACGAACGACCGGTGCGTCAGGGCGTTGTCCAAAAGGGCGATATCCGCGAAATGCCAGCCGAGCCGTTCTTCCAACCCCCTCAGGGCCTGAACCCGTTCCTCATTCATGATCTTCTCTTAAAAAAGTTCTCAAAGCGGTTGTGAAACCTTTTGAAATCGTGATCCCTCCGCGCGCTGGATATTTTCGACCCTGCGCCTCTTTGCTTCGTTGCGGGGGCAAAGGTTCTCGAAAAATCTCAAATGTGCGCTTCCGGGATCCGATTTCAAAATCGCCAGGTCTCGCAGTATTGTCATTCGCGGATGACCTCCGCGATCAGATGGCCTCCGCGGAAGGCCTTGGGCATGACCCGGACGATCCGGTTGGGGGCAACACCGCCGCGGACGGCGACGGGAATATAATTGTCGGAAAATCCGACGGGGAATCCGGTATTCTTATCGGTTCTTCCCTCGACGAGAACCTCAAGCGGCGTACCGATGAACCTCTCGGCGAACGACTGCCGCTTCGTTGTCCCGATCGCCCGCAAACGTTCGGCCCGTCTCTTTTTTTTCTCCTCGGAGACTTGTCCGGCCAGTGTCGCGGCGGGTGTGCCGGGCCGCCGGGAGTAGGGGAAGACGTGGAGGTAGGCGATGGGCATCTCTTCCACCATGCGCAGGGTGTTCTCAAAGGCCTCCTCCGACTCGCCGGGGAAGCCGGCCATCACGTCGATCCCGATGGCGATGCCGGGGAGGGTTGTGTAAAGTTTCCGAACGAGGTTACGGAAGAAGGCCGTATCATAATTCCGGAGCATCGCGGCGAGAATCCCGTCGTCGCCGCTCTGGAGGGGGATGTGGAGATGGCGGCAA
This sequence comes from Deltaproteobacteria bacterium, assembly GCA_016935075.1. Classification (GTDB taxonomy): domain Bacteria; phylum Desulfobacterota; class Syntrophia; order Syntrophales; family UBA5619; genus UBA5619. The sequence continues at coordinate 6,299 of JAFGRP010000059.1, forward strand.
ACCGTTCCGGATGTCCCGAGAAGCGCGATGATTTCACCGTTCAACTCTCGCGGTTCGATTGAACTCAGACGGAGGCGCTCTACGGCGCACCCGTCTGCGATCCGCCGGACGAGGGTTGCGAGATCCGCCCGCGGCTGAAGATCGCGGCCCCAGGCGCCAAGATGAATCCCCGTGAGGACGATTTCCCGGCAGCCGGCGCGGGAGATCGAAGCGATCCTTTCCAGGACCTCCTCCGGAGGAAGGCTCCGGCTTGTCCCCCGTGTGTGGGGGATGATGCAATAGCCGCAAAAAGCGTCACATCCGTCCTGGATCTTCAGGAAAACACGGGTGTGTTCCGGAAAAACGGTTGCCCCCAGGCGGGAGATCCCCTTTTCCTTGCGAATGTCGCCGACCAGAATCCGCGGAACACCTGCCGTCATGTCACAGAGGATATCGGGAATCCGTTCCTTCTCGGTGTTACCGGCGATGAACCGGACGCCGGGAATCCGGGCGATCTCCTCCGGGGCCCTCTGGGCGTAGCAGCCGGTGACGAGGACGGCCGCCGTCGGGTTTTTCCGGATCGCACGGCGAATGAGCTGGCGGGACTGGTAATCCGTCCGGCCGGTGACCGTGCAGGTGTTGATGATGTAGCCGTCCGCCACCTCCTCGAACGGGACGAGGGTCATCCCGCGGGCGGCGAGCGCTTCCGCAATTCCCGCCGATTCGCACTGGTTGACTTTGCAGCCCAGCGTGGACATGGCGATCCTGACCATTGATGCTGCCCCTTTCGGCAGGAGTCATCCGGAGAGCCGGTCTATCCGGTAAAAAAGCCGCTTCCCGCCAATTGCGCCGCGATCTTCTTCCTGCAATGAACCGCGACCCCGTCTGCGATGACTTCCGTCCCTTTCATTGGAAATCTCTATCGCCCGACGCCCGCTTTGTCAAGGTCCGGTTGACGGATGGATCCTTCCACCCGAATGCAATCCAATCAAATCCAATCAAATCCTTGACGGGGAAATTCCTTGCCGGTATATTGGCGTTCAACTTTCCAAATTCTTGAAGGAGGATCACATGAAGAAATTGGGTTTTGCCGTCTCCGTTCTCCTGGTTGTGTTTCTGGTCTACCCGTCTTTTGCTTAAATGGGGAAGGGTGCCGGTCCGAAGTTTTATGGTGATTTCAAACCGGTGGTCGGGGCCTGGGCGGAGTACCAAATAACAGAAAAGGGCGGACAGCCCGCGAAAATGAGGATCGCCGTCGTGGGAAAGGAGGGGAATGACCACTGGTATGAAACCGTTATGGAAACAAAGGGGGAAGGGCGGATCATATCGAAGATGCTGGTCTCCGGGTCTCCCGACAACACCGGCAACGTGAAGAAGATGATTTTCAAGAATCAAAACGAGCCGGCGATGGAAATGCCCGTCCAGATGATGCAGATGTCCCCCACGGCCCGGAAGGGGGAGACAAAGGGGAAGTTTTCAGACAAGGGAATGGAATCCATCAAGGTTCCGGCCGGGACGTTTAAAGCCCGACACCTGCAATACCAGGATGGTCCGGCGGCGGTCGACACCTGGGTGCAAAAAGATGTGGCCCCCTACGGGATGGTGAAATCCGTTTCCAAGGAATCTGAAATGGTGCTTGTGGGATATGGAACCGGGGCCAAGACGCTGATTACGGAGACACCTCAGAAATTTGAAATGCCCCAAATGCCGCAAATGCCTTCAAAGAGGAAATAAAAGAACGGCGCAGGAAACAGCCGATCGCCGCAGTTCGTCCAAAGATGCCTCCCTCGAACCCGGGATTCTGGATACAGAACACCCATATAAGAACCCTTGGCCCAGGCAAGGGGATTGTTGGTATTTCAAGGCCGTTTCCGGTAGAATGAATCCATATCCCCTTTAGGAGGTAGGCCGTGGAAGGGATCGTCCGCGCCATGACCGAACATCCGCTGGTCGTGGCGGCCATTTGTTTTGCCATACTGTTGATACTCTATTTCCTGCTCAAAAGCCTGATCAAGATGGTGCTGATTTTAATGATTGTCGCCGTGGCGCTCGGCGGCTATTTCTATTTCCAGTATCCAGAGTCCAGACCCGCCAACTTCAAGGATGCCCTGCAAAAGGCGCAAACCGCGGTCGTCAAGGCCTTCGATCGGGGAAAGGAGGCTTGCAAAAAGAGCAAGGAGTTGCTCGATAAGGGGAACGAGACCTATAAGAAGGGCAAGGGATGGGTTGACAAAGGGAAAACCGTCCTGAACCAGGGAATCGACAAGGGGAAAGATGCGGCAGAGAAAGGAAGGGATGTCGCCGGCAACTTGTTGAAACGACCGGACGGCGACAATAAGACCGGTGACCGTCAGCATTAGCAGCCTGTTGAAAAACTCGCTGATTCAGGCTGTTCAAAAACGTCCGGATGCAAGGCCCCCGAAATCCTTAGCCGTGAGGCGTACTTGCTGGTACGTTGAACGGCGAAGGATGAGGGAAACGCAGCAGACGGGCGTTTTTCAACGGCCTGTTAGGTCGTTGTGTTAAAAGAGGTTGACCTCCATCGCCCTGGCGGGACAGGCCGAGACGCAGAGTTCGCAGCCGTTGCACAATTCGGGCTCGAAGAGGACCTTCCAGGTTTCCCGGTCAAAGTAAAGGGAACCGGTCGGGCAGAAAGCCGTGCAGGCTCCGCAGTGGACGCACTTGTCCGCGTTCTGGCTCACGCTCTTGGAGAGCGGCTCCACGTTGAGCCCAAGCCCCTTCAGATAGCGGATACCGTTGTCGAAATTTTCCTTCTCGCCGCTCAGTTCGAGGACGAGAACACCCTCCCGCCTAGGGAAGATCCTTGCCTTGAGGATGTTCAACAGCAAATCATAGCGCTTGACCAGCTCATAGATGATGGGCTTGTCCGCAAAATCGGCCGGGTAGCGAATGACCACTTTTCGTGAATGCATGGCTCGGATGATCTCCTGAAAACTGGGCTGATGCTAAGGGATGCCGCCCGCCTTGTCAAGCAAATCCTTTCTTTGCCTTTGGATCTCCAGGAGACCATCCCAGTCCAATTGCGGGAAGATCCGGTGCAGGTTGTGGTCGTCCTCCACGAGGTGGTGGTCAAGGTTTCCGAAGAGGCGGGCCGCGATCCGGCGGGCCGGCCCGGGGGGAACGACGGTGTCGAACCGCCCGTGGTAAAGGGTGACGGGAATCCGCAGCGGCGGACGGGAACGGACGTTGAAATCGGCGTGTCCGAGCGCCGGTGCGAGGAGGATGAGGCGCCGGACGCGGGCTTCGTTGCTGCACGCAAAAATCGCCGCCATGAGGCCCCCAAAGCTCGAACCGACGAGGATCAGATTGCTTTTTCCGGCGAGGTCCTTTTCGAGCTTTGCCATCCGCTCCTCCAACGGGCCGGAATAGTCCGCCAGCATCATTTCAGGGTATCTCTCCCGGAAGAAGCATCCCTTCGTTCCCCGACTGCTGCTGTCGAGACCGTGAATGAATACGCGTGTCATAATCTCCATCTCGTTCACCATGTTGCTGAAATTCTCTTCCGGACCGGCGGTTGTCGTTTTGCCTTACAGCCCCATGAACGTGTCCCGCGGAAATGATCATCCGGGCCTTTCTAAGTTGCTTTCCATATCCCGGCGTGGTAGAAAATTGCAAATAAAAATGATGGATGCGGCCGTTCGCCGGAATCACCCTTTTCCCTTTTCAACAACCCGCCCGGCCGTTTCGGAAAGAGGGGAAGGTCCTGCCGCCTCAAATTCAAGTTTTTTTGGATTTTTTACGGGCTTGTCAATTATGGACGAGGAGCTGAATCCGCGGGACGGGGAGACGGTTGATGAGATCCTCGGAGGCCGCCTCCGGATCATCCAGAAGATGAGGGGGTACCGTTTTTCTCTTGACGCCCTCCTTCTGGCCCATTTTGCCGCCCTTCGGGAAGGGGACGACCTGATCGATCTGGGAACCGGGGGCGGGGTCATCGCTTTGATCCTGTCGCAGCGCGTCAAATGCGGGCGTATTCTGGGGATCGACATCCAGGATGAACTTGTCGAAATCGCGAAGCGAAATGTCGTGTTCAACGGCCTTGCCGGACAAATTCAGATCCGACGGGGGGATGTCCGCTACCCGAAGTTCCTCTGCGAGCCGCAATCCTTTTCGGCGGCCGTCTTCAACCCCCCTTATCGGCGTCTCGCGTCGGGTCGGATGAATCCCGATCCCGGGAAGGCGGTCGCCCGGCATGAGATCGCGGGGACGGCGGCGGATTTTCTCGCTGCCGCCGTTCATGCGCTCCGGCTGGAGGGCCGGGTGTATGCAATCTATCCCGCGACCCGGATGGTTCAACTGCTCGTGCGGATGCGGGAATTCCGGATCGAACCCAAACGGTTGCGGCTGGTCCATTCGCGCCCCGGCGGTTCAGGGGTGTTTGTTCTCGTGGAGGGAGTGAAGGAGGGAAGGGAGGCGCTGCAGGTTCTGCCGCCGCTATTCATCCATGAGGAACGGGGCGGATACACCTTGGAGATGGCGGAGATCTTCAGAGACCTTTCCGTTTGTCCCGCTCGCGGCGGAAACGGATCTCTCTGGCCATGACCCGTTCCAGGATCTTCCGGAGTTCCGGATCCCGAACGGCATCGAGGCTTTCGCGCATCATATCCCGGTCACGCTTCCGGAGCGGCGCCGGATCGGGAACGGCCGGCGGCGAATCGGCTGCTTCCGGAGGGGGGGACGGGATTTCGCCGATGGAGAAGAAAAGGCTGCGAATCTCCTCCTTTCCGGACAGTTCATTGAACTTGCGGAGGATCTCCTCTTTCAGGAACTGGAGCTGATGCAGCCAGACCGTCGCGGAGACCCGCACGTAGAGTGTGCCCCGTTTCAGCGTTTCGGGGAGAGTCCGGGCGGCGATCTGGGGACCGACCGCACGCTTCCAGAGGTCGAGGAGGCGCCGGTCTGTCGCGGTGTGGGGGATGTTCTTCTTCTTGAGAACCTTCAGAAGGATCTCCCCGACCAGTTCCGGTTTCGATTGCGAGGCCCTCTTGCGCATGGGTGTTTCTCTCACAGTTCGCCGACCGGGTCAAGGAAACCGTTTTTAAGCTCTTTTATGGAGGTGTAAGCATGAATCTGATGGATCTGATCGGCAGGGTCAAGGCGCACCCCGATTATGAACGGGTGGGCATGATTCTCTGCCACAACGGCGTGGTTCGCGGGACGGCGCGGAACGGCAGACCCGTGACGGAACTGACCGTAAAGGCGGATCGTGCGCGCCTGACTGAAATCATCGCGGAGATGAAAAAGCGGCCGGGGATTACGGAGGTTCTGGCGGAGGTCCGCGAGGGAAGACTGCGCGTGGGGGAAGACATCATGTACGTCGTCGTGGCCGGTGATCTCCGGGAGAACTGCTTTCCCGTCCTGGCGGATGCGGTGAACGCGATCAAACGGGAGGTCACGGCGAAAACGGAGGTTTAAAGGCGGAAAAAACGTCGAACTTCCTGCACCGCGGGCGGAGCTTGGTGCTTGAAAAGTCGGAAGTCGGATGGTATAAAAACTACCATGACGGATCGATTTCAGAAACAGAGGATGAAAATGGTCGATGCCCAGATCCGGGCGAGAGGCATCACAGATCAGCGGGTTTTGAAGGCCATGGAGAAAAT
>JAFGRP010000060.1 GCA_016935075.1 Deltaproteobacteria bacterium
GACTACCGGGCGGGAAATCTGACCAGCGTAGCCCGGGCGCTGAAATCGCTGAACGAGCCCTGTGTCATTACCCACGATCGCAAATTATTGGATGATGCCGGCCATATCATCTTCCCCGGCGTCGGCGCCGCCGGAACGGCGATGGCGAACCTCCGGGAAAGCGGTCTGGACGGGCATCTGCGGAAATGGGTGCGGGACGGCAAACCGGTCCTCGGGATCTGTCTCGGCACGCAGGTGATCTTCGATCGCAGCGAGGAGGACGATACACCCTGCCTCGGCATCGTCCCGGGAGAGGTCAAACGGTTTCCCGCGGATCTCCGGGAACGGGGAGAGAGGCTCAAGATTCCCCACATGGGGTGGAACCGCGTGCGTTTCTGCAAGAATCATCCGGTCTTTGCCGGTATCCCCGAAAACGCCGAGTTCTACTTCGTCCATTCATACCATCCGGCCCCGGCGGATGAGGCCTGGGTCGCCGGCTGGACCGATTACGGCATGCGCTTCTGTTCCGTCGTGGCCCGCGGAAGCCTCGTTGCAGTCCAGTTCCACCCGGAGAAGAGCGGCCGGCCGGGGCTCGCTCTCCTGGCCAATTTCTGCCGATGGAAAGGAAACGATGCTTAGTAAACGGATCATCCCCTGCCTCGACGTCCGGGACGGCCGTCTGACCAAGGGGGTAAGATTTAAGGATAACGAGGATATCGGCGACCCGGTGGAGGTTGCGCGAGAATATTACGAACAGGGGGCCGACGAAATCGTTTTCTACGACATCACCGCCTCCGCCGAGGGGCGCACGATCATGCTCGACGTCGTAAAAAGGGTTGCCGAGATGATCTTCATCCCCTTTTCGGTAGGGGGCGGCATAGGGACGGTGGAGGAGATGCGGCGGGTGATCCTCGCCGGGGCGGAGAAGATCAGCGTGAATACGGAGGCGGTGAAGAACCCGGGCATCATCACGGAGGGGGCGAAGGCGTTCGGAAACCAGTGCATCGTCCTGGGAATGGACGTCAAGAAAGTTCCGGCAAGTGACCAGATTCCTTCAGGATATGAGATGGTCATTCACGGAGGGCGGACCTTCACCGGCCTCGACGCCCTCCGGTGGGCAAAGGAGGCGGAACGTCTCGGGGCGGGCGAGATCTGTCTCAACTCCATCGACGCCGACGGAACACAGAACGGCTACGAACTCGACCTGACCGCCCTGATATCGAGTCATGTCGGCATCCCGGTGATCGCCTCCGGCGGCGCGGGGAAACCGGAGCATCTCTTCGATGTCCTGACCCGGGGGAAAGCCGACGCCGCCCTGATCGCCTCGATGGTCCACTATCGGACCCACACCATCGCGGAGATCAAATCCTTTCTCCATGATCGCGGTGTGAAAACAAGGCTGCACTGGTAAATTTCCTGTCCGCAGTGCCAAGGAACGGGAAAGATCCGGAAATTCGCGGAAGAAATTTTCAGGGCTGAACACTTGCTAATTGTGTTTGACGGCGTTATACTGATACATCAAAGACAAGCCGGGATGATTCATCCCGCAGGGAGGTAAAATATCGTGGATGCAAAAAGATATGAACTGAACGTCCAGTTGGCACAGATGCTCAAGGGCGGCGTCATCATGGACGTGACCAACGTGGAGCAGGCGAAGATTGCCGAAGAGGCGGGCGCCGTGGCCGTCATGGCCCTGGAGCGGGTGCCCGCGGACATCCGGCGGGACGGCGGCGTGGCCCGGATGTCGGACCCGGCCATGATCGCCGAAATCAAGAAGGCCGTCTCCATCCCCGTTATGGCAAAGGCGCGGATCGGCCACTTCGTGGAGGCCCAGATCATCGAAGCCCTGAAGATCGACTACATCGACGAGAGTGAAGTCCTCACCCCCGCCGATGAGGAATGCCATATCGACAAGACAAAATTTGCCATTCCTTTCGTCTGCGGCGCCCGGAACCTCGGGGAGGCGCTGCGGAGGGTCGCCGAGGGTGCGGCGATGATCCGGACCAAGGGCGAGGCGGGAACCGGCAATGTCGTTGAGGCCGTCCGCCACATGAGAACGATGAACCGCGAGATCCGCCAACTCGTCGCGATGCCGGTGGAGGAGGTGACCGGTTTCGCCAAGGCCAACGGCATCCCCTATGAACTGGCCCTCAAGGTGAAGGAACTCGGCCGCCTGCCGGTTGTCAACTTCGCCGCGGGCGGGATTGCGACGCCGGCCGATGCGGCGCTGATGATGCAATTGGGCTGTGATGGGGTTTTCGTCGGCTCGGGGATATTCAAATCGGCGACGCCCGCCGTGCGCGCCCGGGCGATCGTCAAGGCAACGGCCTATTTCAACGATCCGGCTAAAGTTCTCGAGGCCTCCATGGGTCTTGGCGAGGCGATGCCCGGCCTGGAGATTGCCGCCATTCCGAAGGAACATCTCTTGGCCGGACGCGGCTGGTAAAAGGAGTATCAGGACGGAATCGATGAGCCACGTCGCATTGAAGCCCCCCAGAGCCGCCGAAAAGATGATCGGCGTCCTGGATCTCCAGGGGGACGTGCTCGAACACCTCGATCATATAGAGCGCATCGGCATTCCGGCGCGGCCGGTCAAGCAGGCCGGGGACTTTGACAACCTCGCCGGCCTCATTCTGCCCGGCGGCGAGAGCACCTGCCTTGCGCGGTTGCTCCGCATCTTCAGCCTCGATAAAATCATCATTCGGAAATTCCATGAGGGAATGAAGCTTTGGGGCACCTGCGCGGGTGCGATTCTGCTTGCAAAATCGATTGTGGGAGAGGCGCCTCACCTCGGTCTGATCGACATCGAGGTCGAGCGGAACAGCTTCGGGAGCCAGTTGGACAGCTTCGCAAGCGAAGTCTCTATTCCGAAGCTTTCCGCGGCACCCATCCCGATGACCTTTATCCGCGCCCCCAAGATCCTCGGCGTGGGAGAAGGGGTTGATGTCCTCCTCAGGATGGGCGATTTCATCGCGGCGGCCGAATCACCGGATGTTTTGGTGACCGCCTTTCATCCCGAACTCACACCGTCTCTCGCCTTTCACCGTTATTTTGCACGCAAATGCGGCCTTCAGCCGGGCAGAGACAAAACGGACATGGATCCTCCCTGGGACCGAACAAGCTGGATGCGGCTCGCACGAATCACCTTATAAAATCAGGTCGATACGGGATCGGATGGCGGAAGCCTTTTCGGTGTCTCCCGCCGCTTCGTGAAAGCATTTTAACCGTTCGAGCCAGGAGAGCAGGGCCATTTTCCATCCGTTCCGCGAAGCGGTCTCCACGGCGGTCCGGAGGATTGCCTCCGTCTCCAATCCGTGGCGAACGGCAAGACCCGATGCAATCAGGCGGGAAAGGGGATCATCGATCGCGGTGATGGCAACAGCCGCCTTTGCGGCATCACCACTGCGCAACGTTGCCCAAAACGGACGGTATGATTCCGGCAGGAGCAACACGTCCACCGCGGCCGCACTTCCCTTGAGAAAAAGATAAAAATTACGGTTCGCAGGAACAGCGTCCGCGGCCTCAATCTTCAGGTAATCGCCTTCCTCCGGCTCCCTGAGAACGGCGATCTGCAGGGCCATTCGTGTCAACCATGCCTTCCCCATGAGATCCGTATCCCCGCCCTTTTTAATCTCCTCGACGGCATTCCGGAAATGGCTCTCTGTGATGCGCGGCGCGCGGCCGGTCAGAAAGTCCTGCTTGAATGTCTCCAACTGTTTATGACCCGCTGCGATCCACGCCGGTGCGGGTTTGGTCCCGCAGCCGGTCGGCAGAAGCAGCAGAAACAGCAGACAGAATAACCTCTTCATGGCAGTCTGATCTCCGGCTGGGTCCTGAAGGGGATCTTTCGGTCGATCTCGTCAGCCAGATTGCCGATCGCGGTGACCGTCTCATCCAACCCGTTCCGGAGCGCCCGCAGATCTTTCGTCGCATCGGCCGCCTCGGAGCTCACCTTGCGGATGTTGTCCAGGGTGGCATCAATGTTCGCATCGGCCGCCTGGAAACTCACCTTGTGGATGTTGTCCAGGGTGGCGTTGATCTTCGCCAGTTTCATCAGCAGGTCGCGGAGGATGTTCCGGACCTGCGGCAGGACGCCGTCCCGGCCGTAGAGCTCCTCATCCGTCTTGCCGGCCATCGCATTGACCCGCTGAAGAATCCCGTCCGCCCTGACGGCGATGTCCCGAAGCTTCTGCAAGGCCTCGTGAATCGATTTAACGCTTTCCGGATCGCCGACGGCCATCTCCAGAAGGGATTCTTTCCTGGAGAAACGGGCGATCAACGCGTCCGCGTCCCGGAGGATCCGGTTTACATCCCCTTCGGGATCGGCCAGATTCTCCGTGATCTGTGCAAAGTTGGCCATGATCCGGTCTGCCTTGTCGACGATCGGCTGCGCCCGCTTAATAATTTCATTGATGTCATTCGATTCCGTGATCTCCGGGACCGTCTGCGGGGAAAGGGGAGGGCCGTTGAGGTTGACCGTCGTGACGATGATCCGTGGCGTACCGATCAACGGTTTGTCGAGAACAAACTTGCTGTCCGCCCGGATCATCCGGATGTGGCGCTCCGGGATCCTGATCCGGATGAGAACGATCCCCTGATCGTTCAACTCCAGCGAATCGACGCGGCCGATCGTGAAACCCCAGACGGTAACCGGCATCCCTTCCGTCAGGTTCTCACCCGTTTTCGAGGAAAGGGTGTAGGTATAGACCTTGGAGAACACCCCCTTCTGGTATGCCACATACCCGACCGAGGCCATGATCAAAAGGGAAGTGATCGTGATGAAAAACCCTACCTTGAATTCAATCCGCTGCGCCATCCGTTGCCCTGTAACGTCCTTTTTCACGACTATAATCGAAAATATGGACCTCTGCAATCAAATCATCGACTTTTCCGAGGGCATCCTTGAAAAACCGGCTGTCCCGGTGGTTGGACAGGATCCGGAAAGGCCTGTCCAGGACGACAACGGCGTTACGGACCATTGCCGCCCGGACGAGCATCACGCAGAACAGTTCCTCTGTTTTCAGCGATGAGGTTCTCTGCTCGATGATCCCGGCCATGTCGAAGCGTTGCAGAAGACCCGCGACAAATGTCCCGGCGTCTTCTAAAGGCATGTTCTCGTGGTACTGGCGGATCAGGGTGATGTTGCTCCATACGGACAGATTCGAGATCAGGGGAACCTCCGGAGAGACCAATCCCAGATGCGTCTTGTGTTCCGACAGGAAACGCCCCAACGCCTTTTCCAGTGCGTCTTCGTTCTCGAATAGCCTCAGATGAATCTTATAATCGATGACAGCACCTCGATGGTTATGATGGCCAGAAACACCGTGACCATGCCGTTTGATACCGCAACCGGTATGCTCGTCAGTTCCTGCGAGGCGTTCAATCCAAGGCGGATCGGAATCAGCGTGATGAAAAATCCGAAGGTCGCGCACTTGATCAGCAGGATGATGATATCCGGGAAGGTGATGGAATAGAGCAGGGCGTCGGTATAGGCATCCACGCTGGTTCCAAAGACGATGTTGGAGACGAGAACCCCGATGGAAAGAACCACCAGCGCAAAAAGGCCGGTGAGGAGGATCATCGAAAGCATCCCGCTGAGGATTCGCGGGATGAAGAGATAATGGATCAGATCGATCCGGAAACTTTCGAAGGTGTTCAACTCCCGGTTGACCTTCATCACGGCGATCTCGGCGTTGATCGCCGAACTGGAACGGAGCGCGATGAGCAGCACCGTCAGGAAGGGCGACAATTCCATCACGACGAAACCCGTCAGCAGCCATCCCTGGTAGTCCGTCAGCCCCAGGCTCTTCACCACCTGAAAAGCCATGCCGCTGATCAGGCAACCGAAGATCACCGCCACGAAGATAAACAGGGGCAGGATCTGAACCGAGGTGAAGTAGATCTGGTGGATAAAGACCATCCGGGAGGCGCTGTTGTAAGTCCTGCGGTCGAAAAGATTCAGGAAGACCCGGACGGCAAACGCAAGTGTGCCGAACAACGAAGAGGTTGTGTGCATGGCGGCCCTGCCGATATTGCCAATGGCCTTGATCATAATAAAGTTTTTAACACAAGAAGGATCCTGGTGCAAATGAGATTCAATGAAGGATTTTCTTTTTTTGCGGATCCTGTTATAGATGCAAAAAAAAGTTCATCAGGAGCGGTCTATGAAAATCGTGCGTTTTTTAAACGAAGAGGGAAAAATCTGCATGGGAAGCATTGAAACGGATCGACCGGAAGAGGCCCGAATCGTCCGGGGCGACCTGTTCGGCAAACTTGAAATCACCGGGCAGCCGGCCCGTATCGGACGTCTCCTTGCCCCACTGGACCCCCCCAATATCCTTGCCGTTGGACTCAATTACGGCCATCATGCGGAAGAAACGAACATCAGCCGACCGGAGATTCCGGTCCTGTTCATCAAGGCGACAACGACCGTAATCGGGCCGGATGCAATGATCCTCCTGCCGTCAGTGGGACCTGACCGGGTCGATTATGAGGCGGAGCTTGCCGTGATCATCGGCCGAAGGGCAAAAAACGTGAGCCGCGAAAACGCCCTCGGGTATGTTCTGGGATACACCTGCGCAAATGACGTCAGCGCACGCGACTGGCAGATTGAAAAACAGAAGAAACAATGGGCGCGGGGCAAGAGCTTCGATACCTTCTGCCCTCTCGGGCCCTGTCTCGTAACCGGGGACGAAATTCCGGATCCGAATATACTTGGCCTCCGGGCGATCCTGAATGGTCAGGTCATGCAAGATTCCAACACCTCGGATATGATTTTCGATGTGCAGTCGCTGATCAGCGATCTGAGCCGATCTTTGACGCTGCTTCCGGGAACCGTTATCCTGACCGGAACGCCGGGGGGAGTCGGTTTTACGCGGAAGCCCCCGATATTCCTCAGGGAAGGAGATGCGATCACCATCGAAATCGAGGGGATCGGCAGTCTCACCAATAGGGTCGGCAAGGAGTCACATGAATGATCGCGCTTTCGGGATTCTGATTTAAAGAAATTCCGCTGAATGTCGTTTTTAAACCCTCCGGGATGGGGGCGATAAACGGGCATGGGGTATTGACAAAATCCATTCGGCGTTTATATTACGCGCGTTCGAGTCAAGAATCTTATATTGTGAACAACCGCGTTCCGAAGGAACAGCGGGATCTATCGGGAGGCAGACAATGAAAACGGAAAACAGGGGTCGAAAAACCTTTATCATGTTTCTCTTGGCATTTTTGATCGGTTTTTTCGTCGTTTCGGTGGTTGAGGTGCTCCGCTCCTCCTTTGCACCGTCAGGGCCCGGTCCGGATGTCAAGGTGGCATCGGCTGTCTCAACCGGCGATCTCACGCGTGCACCGCTCTCCTTTGCGGATCTGGCCGAAAAGCTTAAACCCTCCGTCGTGAACATCAGCACAACCAAAACCGTGCGGAGCGGCGGATTCCGTTCCCCCTTCGGTCAGGGGTCGCCTTTCGGTCATTTCGGCGGGGATGATTTCTTTGAGCGTTTTTTCGGAGACATACCCCAGCGTCAGTTCAAACAGAAGAGCCTCGGCTCGGGATTCATTATCAGCCATGACGGCTATATCTTCACAAACAATCACGTCGTGGAGCAGGCCGATGAAATACTGGTGAAGCTCTCCGACGGCAAGGAATACAAGGCAAAGGTTATCGGCAGGGATGCCAAGACCGACATTGCCCTGATCAAGATCAAACCGAACGACAGCCTGCCGGTTGCAGAAACAGGCGATTCGGACAAGCTCAGGGTGGGAGATTGGGTTATGGCCATCGGAAACCCCTTCGGCCTGGAACAGACCGTCACCGCCGGGATTGTCAGTGCAAAGGGCCGCGTCATCGGCGCGGGACCGTATGACAACTTCATCCAGACCGACGCCTCCATCAACCCGGGAAACAGCGGGGGACCGCTCTTCAATATGGAGGGCAAGGTGGTCGGCATCAACACGGCGATCGTTGCGCAGGGGCAGGGGATTGGGTTTGCCATCCCGATCAGCATGGCGAAAAGCATCCTGTCAGACCTGAAGACCAAGGGAAAGGTCACCCGGGGAATGCTGGGGATTATCGTTCAGGACATCAGTGAGGATATCGCCAAGACCATGAAGCTCAAGGACAGGAACGGCGTCCTGATTTCAGAGGTCTCCGAAGGGGATCCCGCCGACAAGGCAGGACTCAAATCAGGGGATATTGTGACCGAAATCAACGGCAAACCGGTCAAGGATACGCATGATCTGTTGCTGATGATTGCAGGATTCCCCATCGGCGAGACGATCAGGGTCAAGATCGTTCGTGACGGCCAGGAAAAGGTTTTCCCCATCACGATCGCGGAAAGAACTGAAAAATCGGAGATGGCATCCGCCCAGCAGTCCGGAGAAGCGTTCGGCATGACGGTCCAGGAAATCACGCCGGAAATCGCCCATCACCTCGGTCTTGCCATAAAGAAAGGAATTATTGTCGTCGATGTCCAGGAAGGGAGCACCGCCGAGGAGGTTGGAATCCAGCCACAGGACATCATTCTTCAGGTGAACAAGGTCAAGGTCACGACCATGAAGGAATATCAGAAGGAAATTGCCAAGGCGGGGGAAAAAGGCGGCATTCTCCTTCTGATCAAGCGGGGGAAGGCGACCTTCTTCGTGCCTCTGATGAGATGACGAAACCGGGGAAAGCCGGAAGGGGTCGCCGAAAAGAACTGCTGAAGATATATGAACTATTGAATGGATATTTCGGCGATCTTCACTGGTGGCCCGCCGACGGCCCCTTTGAGGTCATGGTCGGGGCGATCCTGACCCAGAATACCGCCTGGACAAACGTCGAAAAGGCGATCCACGCGCTGCGGGAGAGGCGGCTTCTCTCACCCGTGGCCCTCTCTTCCATCCCGGAAGATGAACTGGCCCGGATCATCCGACCTTCCGGCTATTATCATCTCAAGGCTAAGAGACTGAAGGCCTTTGTCCGGTTTATGATGATGGCGTATTCCGGAAATGTCGAGACCATGAAGGCCGAAAAACTTCCGCGGCTCCGCGATACACTGCTCGGCGTAAAGGGAATTGGACCGGAAACCGCCGACAGCATCCTCCTATACGCCTGTGAAAAGCCCATTTTCGTCAGCGATGCATACACCAGGCGGATCCTGCTCCGTCACGGCATGATCGGACATGACGCCGATTATCATTCAATCCAAGCGCTGTTCATGGATCATCTGCCGCCGGATGTCGCTCTTTTCAACCGGTATCACGCCCTGATCGTCAATACCGGCAAAACCTTCTGCCGGAGGACGGCGGAATGCACGGCCTGTCCGCTTGCAATTTTGCAGGCTGTATAATAGAAGGCCCCATAAGAAGAAGGGGAACACAGCCTTGCATCTGACAGACTACACCGCCGTCATCCACCTGCACTCCGCCTATTCTTTTGACGGGCGCGCACCGATTACGGCAATTCTCGACGCAGCGAGAAAAGGCGGCATCGACGTCCTCATGCTTACGGACCATTCGACGCTCCGTGCCCGTGAGGACGGATTCGAGGGATGGCATGACGGCATTCTCCTGATCGTCGGCGAGGAGATTGCGCCGCGCTTTAACCACTACCTGGCCTTTGGTCACCGTCAGGCGATCGCATGTGCGGAAACGGAACCGGATCTCCCCCCGCAAGCCTACATCGACCGGGTGCAGGCCGCAGGAGGGTTAGGTTTCATCGCCCATCCGGACCACACGGGAACCCCTTTGTTTCACGTGAAACATTACCCCTGGACCGACTGGTCCGTGACCGGCTACACGGGCATGGGCATCTGGGATTTCATGACGGACTGGCAGAACAGTCTTTTCAGCCGTATGCGGGCCGTCTTGAGCTACGCCTTTCCCGCCCTCTTTCTGCGCGGCCCCTCTCCGGCCACCCTCGAACGCTGGGACCGTTTCACGCAGGAACGCCGCGTCGTCGGAATCGGCGAGCTGGACAACCACGACAGCCTGCGACGGTACCGGGGAATTTCCATTCCCGTATTCCCCTTCTCGAGGGTTTTCGACCTTATCCGGACACACATTCTCCTCGACGAACCTCTGTCAGGAGATGGGCGGGCGGACATTGCCGCGATTCTGGCCGCGCTGGGCAGGGGCCGCGTCTACGTTTCCTTCGACCATTTCCGACCGGCTCACGGATTTTCCCTGATCCTGGCCGAAGAAGGCAGAAAGGCCACAATGGGAGATGAATTCATTCTCCACCGCTCCGCGGAGCTCCGGACCCTTTTCCCCCACCGGGCGCGGATTCGCCTGATCCGGAGCGGAAAACTTTTTCGTCGGTATACCGCAAAGGAACTTTGCATAACCTTATATGAACCCGGTGTTTACCGTATCGAAGCCGACCTGATGGCTTTCGGCCGGTATCGCCCATGGATCTATTCCAATCCAATCTACGTAACCCGTCCATAAGGACGATATTGAAGGAAGGAGAACCAACATGACGGACATTATGAGAGAGGGACCTGCTAATCCCGTTAAGATTCAGGACAACACTTTCCGCGATGGCCATCAGTCCATCTATGCAACCCGGATGCGCACGGAGGACATGCTTCCCATCGCCGAGCAGATGGATGAGATGGGCTTCTGGGCAATGGAAGTCTGGGGTGGCGCAACCTTTGACACGATGCACCGCTTCCTCGGCGAAGATCCCTGGGAAAGACCGAAAATCCTAAAGAAATACATCAAGAAGACCCCGTTTACGATGCTGCTTCGAGGGCAGAACCTGGTGGGCTACCGCAATTATGCGGACGACGTGGTCCGCGCATTCGTGGACAAGTCCTGCGAGGTCGGCATCGACATCTTCCGCGTCTTCGATGCGCTGAACGACATCCGGAACTTCGAAACCTGCGTCGAGCGGATCAAGGCGAACGGCAAGCGCTTCGAGGGCGCGATCTGCTACTCCCTGACGCAGCCCCACCTTGGCGGCGAAGTCTTCAACATGGAATACTACCTCAAGATGGCCAGATCATTGGAAGCGATGGGCGCCGACAGCATCTGCATCAAGGACATGGCCGGAATTCTGTCCCCTTACGACATTTATGACCTGGTGACCGAACTGAAGAAAATCACTGGAATTCCCCTGCACCTCCATACCCACTACACCAGTGGCATGGCTTCCATGTCCTGCCTCAAAGCGATCGAAGCCGGCATCGACATCGTGGACACCTGCCTCGCTCCTTATGCCCTCAGAACCTCGATGCCCGCCGTCGAACCGCTCGTCGTCACCCTCCAGGGGACGAAACGGGATACGGGCCTGGATGTCCGCAAATTGATCCGGTTGGGCGAGCATCTCGAGAAGATCGCCCCCCGATACGAGAAGAATCTGGCCGCCAACAAAATCTCCCTGATCGACGCGGGCGTTCTGGCCCACCAGATCCCCGGCGGAATGATCTCGAACCTGGTCAGCCAGCTCAAGGAGATGAACGCCCTCGACCGTTTGAACGAGGTGTATGCGGAGATCCCGCGGGCAAGGAAGGATGCGGGAACGCCGCCCCTGGTCACCCCGACCTCCCAGATCGTCGGCGTGCAGGCGGTGATGAATGTGGTCGCCGGCCGGTACAAGATGGTGAACAACCAGTTCAGCGACCTGGTTTACGGGCTCTATGGGAAGACCCCGACCCCCATTGATCCGGAGGTGCAAAAGGTGGTCCTGAAGCGCAACAAGCGCGGCCAGACCCCGGTCACCGGCCGGCCCGCCGATTACCTCGACCCGGAACTGGCAGCAGCCCGAAAGAAGATCGGCGATCTTGCCAGGAACGACGAAGACCTGCTCACTTACGTCCTTTACCCGGCAACCGGAGAGCAGTTCCTGAAGTGGAAGTACGGCATCGAGCCCATGCCGGATGACGTGAAACCGCCCCAAGCACCTGAAACTGCTAAAGAAAAGTAGATTTCAATTTCCGAAACATTGGCAAGACTCTCACATCCTCCCATCGGCTGGGGCATACTTTCGGGTGCACCTCAGCCGTTCGAAGACCCCTCGGATTCGGTATGGTTGATGGAGATTTTGACCTTTCACGAGGACAGCAAAAATGATATAAATTTTCGGTACGGAGGCAAGCGCCCCGGGTCCGAAAAACCGAGGCCTCTCCGAAGGAAGTTTCGGGATCCACCGATCCATTTCGAAACCCATTCGCGGCCGCCATGATCAAAGAACTGTCCAGATTCGCCATCCGCTGCGGTCTGATCCCGATCGCCTACGGGATTCTACGCCTCTATCTTCTTACGGTCCGGCTCCGTTCCGAACATGAAGAGGAACTGTTAAACCATCTCCATCAGGGCGGAAAGGGGATCGCCGCCGTCTGGCACCAGCGGATACTCCTCGTCGTCCGTTATGTCCGGCGTTTCAGCAAATTCTCCCCGGCAGTGATGATCAGCCGGAGCAGAGACGGTGATTTGATTGCAGACGTCTACCGGCGGTTGAACTTCCGCCCCGTCCGCGGCTCCAGTTCCCGCGGCGGCCGCGAGGCGCTTGCTGCGATGGTCAAGGAGCTTTCGGTCCATCCCGCCGCCGTTCATGTCCTGGACGGCCCGCGCGGCCCGCGCGGCCTCATCAAGGCCGGCATTATCCGGATGGCCCAACTCTCCGGCGCCCCGATCATCCCGGTCTATATCTCCGTGAACCGGGCCTGGATCCTCAGGAGCTGGGACCGATTTCTGATTCCGAAACCCTTCAGCACGGTCTGGGTTCGGATGGACAAGCCGATCCCCGTTCCAGCGGAGCTGGATGACACCGCCTTCGAGGCGCTCCGTCTCAATATCGAAAAAAAAATGCGGGACAACCAGGACGAGGACGACCGAAAACACGGCTGGGGCGAAACCCTGTTTTAGCAGCTTATCAGGCGAGCATGCCGCCATCCACCGCAAGGCAGATTCCCGTCGTATAGGAGGCGGTGTCGGAGACCAGGTAGAGGACCGCACCGGCCATCTCCTCCGGACTCGCGATCCGCCCCATCGGGATGGTTGGCAGAACCATCTTCAGGATGTCGGCGTTCTGCGTAAGTGTGGCGGAGAACTTTGTGTCCGTCAATCCCGGGACGAGAGCATTCACGCGAATGTGATACGGCGCGAGTTCCTTGGCGAAGGACTTCGTCATCGCAATAATTCCCGCCTTGGTGATCGAATAGACCCCCTGGAAGGGCGCCGGCCGGACGCCGTTCACCGAGGCCACATTCACGATCGCCCCGCCGCCCGCTTTCTGCATGAGTTTCGCGGCGTTCTGGCTCATGAAAAAATATCCCTTCAGATTCACGTCGCAGGTCTTGTCCCACGCCTTCTCATCCACATGCAACACATCGCCAAAAAAGGGATTCGTCCCGGCGTTGTTGACCAGGATGTCGAGGCGAGGATAACGGCCGGTGATCTCTCGGAACAGATCATCGATCTGCGCCATCTTGCCCGCGTGGCAGGCGATCGATTCCGCTGCGCCACCCATCCGGACGATCTCTCCCTCCACGCGTCGGAGCGCATCCAATTTCCGGCTGGTCAGGATGACCTTTGCGCCGTGCGCCCCCAGGGTTTTCGCAATCGCCTCGCCGATCCCCCGGCTGGCGCCGGTGATCAGAGCCGTTTTTCCATGGAGATTCAATGAATCCATGTTTCCCTCCTGTTTTATCCCGTCATTACGGCCGCGCCGATCGCCCCGGTCACCTGGGCGTAGGGAGAGATGACGAGCGGCATCCCGATCACCTTTTCAAGCGACTGGACGACGCCGGCATTCCGGGCGACCCCTCCGGTCATCATCACAGGCGCCGTAAGGCCGATGCGGTTCGCCATCGCCGAGACCCGGGAGGCAATCGCATCATGGATCCCCGCGATGATGTTCTCCCGCGTCTCTCCCCTCGCGATCAGCGAGATCACCTCCGACTCTGCGAAAACCGTGCAAAGGCTGCTGATCTTCGCCGGACGCGCCGCCCGGAGGGAGAGGATCCCGAATTCGTCGAGATCCGCCTCCAGGGCGCGCGCCATCACTTCGAGGAAGCGTCCCGTTCCCGCTGCGCACTTGTCATTCATCGTGAAGTTTGTAACCCGGCCGTTTTCGTCCATAACGACGGCCTTGCTGTCCTGCCCGCCAATGTCGATCAGCGACCGAACGGAAGGGGCGAGGAAGCGCGCCCCGGCGGCGTGGCACATAATTTCGGTCACGGCCTTGTCGGCTATGGAAACGCTCCTGCGGCCGTAACCCGTGGCGACGATCCGGACGATGTCCGGATGAACGAGGCCCAGCTCCGCAAGGAGCTCTTCGAAGACGCGGCGTCCTGCGGCCTCGGCGTTGTAGCCGGTGAAGACCACCTTCGTTCCCAGAATTTCGCCGTCCCGCAGGATGGCGGCCTTGGCGGTAATGGAGCCGATGTCGATCCCGGCCGTCAGGCTCATATCGCGGAGGCCCCCCCGTCCACCGTGATCGTCTGTCCGGTTATGTAATCCGTGTGACGGGAAGCGAGGAGCAGAACGATGGGAACGAGATCCGCGGCCTCGGCAATGCGGCCCGCAGGGATCGCCTTGACGAGCTGGTCGTGAATGGCCGGCATTGACCAGAAGGGTTTGCTGAAATCGGTCCGCACCATCCCCGGGGCGACGGCGTTGACCTGGATGTTGAAGGCGGCAAGCTCCGAGGCAAGGACCTTCGTAAGCATCTCGATGCCGGCCTTGGCGATCCCGTAGATGCCCATCGCGGGCGCCGCCCGGGTACCGGCGATCGACGAAATGCTGATGATCTTCCCCCGCTTCTTCTCCCGCATGATCCGGGCCGCCTTCCGCGCGCAGAGGAACGCCCCGGTGAGGTTCCCCTCCATGATCTTGTTCCAGACGGGGAGATCCGTGTCCGTGACGGAGGCCGTCAGAAGATTCATCCCGACGTTATTGACCAGGACGCCGAGATCGCCGAATTGACGGATGGCCGTGTCGAAGAGATTCTCCACGTCGCCTTCTTTGGCGATATGGGCGGCAACGGCGAGGAGCCTCTCACCGCCGTTGAGCTTCTCCGCGGCGGCCTTGAGGTTCTCCTCCTTCCGACCGCAGATAACAACCCGGGCGCCCTGCGCGAGGAAATTCCGGGCCAGCTCCAGTCCGATCCCCCGGCTTCCCCCCGTTACAACGGCCACCTTATCCTCCAGACCATACGACATGCCGCTCATCGCCTCCCTCCTTATAATGAATTCTCGAGACCTTTGCGTAACTTGAAAATCGGATCCCGGAAGCGCGCATTGGAGATTTTTCGGGGCACCCGGCCCCCGCAGCGTAGCGCCTTTACGGAAAATGGGGACAGCTCCCTATTTTGCCGCAGGAAAATAGGGAGCTGTCCCTAATTTTCCGTTCAGCGAAGCGAGGAGGCGCAGGGTCGAAAAATATCCAGCGCGCCGAAGAATCACGATTTTCAAAGGTCTCTCCTCATGGGAAACTTTCGCTGTTCTAATTGCGACACCCCCCTTTACAGGAAATCGATTCTATGCGACGATATTTCGCCTGATCCCCTCACCGGCCCCGGGGATGGATCGGTGTGGGCTGGGCCCAACGCTCTTTATCCCCTTCGTAGAACCACTTGTCCGAAAAACCCCGATGGCGGATGAAAATGGGGTTTTCCGCCCAGCGGATCAGGTCCTCGTAAGCCTGGTGGATCTTCCGGAACATCACCGCATCGCCCCCGAGATCGGGGTGATGGATCTTGGCTTGGCGCCGGTAGGCGTCCCGGATGATCTTGCGGAGTTCGGGAGAATCGAGGTTCGACTTCTCCAGATTCAAATAAACGAGAGAGGCGGGCCGGACGTCCGGCGTGTGCAGGATTTTCGGTTTGACGGCCTGCGGCGGCACGCGGTTCCGGGCGGCTCGATTGAGGACGTGGAGCGTGGCAAAATACCGTTTCTTTGTCCGCCGTTGCTCCGCCCACCAGGTCTCTCCCAGGATATCCGCCATCCGGCCGAAATCCTCGCCGGGATTCTTCCCCGGTGTTCGGGGGTAGAAAAAGCTGCAGATCTCCTTGTAGCCGTGGGGCAGGACGTCCATGATAATTAGGAGGTCGGAAAAGTAGAAGGTGGCATACCGCGTGTTCAGCGCCTGGAGAAGGCCGATGCGCATGTCGAGCCGCTGCCGGAGCTTCTGCCGGCAGTCGATGGAACAGTAGCGCCGCCGGCCGAGATGCTCCGTTGCTCCACAGGACAGGCACCGCTTCGGTTCTTTTACGTCCGCAACAGGGACGGGCAATATATCCACGGTTTTCTTCATCCGACCATCCGCCGCGGCGGTCCTTTCTGCGCTCACCGGCGAAAAAAATTTGGAATCATCCTATCACAGGGGGAAATAGAAAGAAATGCGGGATTCATCTTCCTCCTCTTTTGCGGTTTTGTGTTATACTGCAGCAGTCGGAAGACGGGTCTCGTTGAGGAAAGAAATATGGCCAGGGAACGGATACCGGTCACCCCCGCCATCCTCTTCATGAAGAAAAACGGGATGGCCTTCACTCTTCGCCCCTACCGCTACGAAGAACGCGGGGGCACGAGGGCGTCGGCGCGGGAACTGGGGGTGGAAGAGCATCTCGTAATCAAGACCCTCGTCATGGAAGACCACCGGGGAGAGCCGCTGATCATCCTTATGCACGGGGACCGGCAGGTCTCCACGAAAGCCCTGGCCCGGCTTCTCGGGGTCAAGACGGTAACCCCCTGCGATCCCCACGTCGCGGAGAAGCACACCGGCTACCGTGTGGGAGGCACGTCTCCATTCGGGACCCGGAAAAGCCTCCGGGTTTTCATGGAGGAAGTGATCGCCGCTCTGCCCAGGATCATGATCAACGCCGGCAGCCGGGGGTTGCTCGCCGAGATGTCCCCCGCGGAACTGATCCGGGTCCTGAAACCCGTCGCCGTGAAGGTGGCCATTCAATCTTAACGGCTTCGTAAAAAAATCGGATATTGTTATTCTTTGTCATTCCCGCGGAAGCGGGAATCCACTGAAGACATACAGTTTTGGACTCCTGCTTTCGCAGGAGTGACAGTCTGGGAAAATCAGACAGCGGAACTTTTCGTCTTCAATATCTCCTGGACGCGCCGGCCTATCTCGGATGGATTCTTTTCAACGAGGACGCCCGCCCGTTCGAGGGCCTTGAACTTCTCTTCCGCCGTTCCCTTTCCCCCCGAGATGATCGCACCGGCGTGCCCCATCCGGCGCCCTGGGGGCGCCGTCCGCCCCGCGATGAAGGAGACCACCGGTTTCGTCACATGCCCCCGGATGAACTCGGCCGCCTCTTCTTCCGCCGTTCCCCCGATCTCGCCGATCATCACGATCGTCTCCGTCTGCGGATCCGCCTCGAACCGCTCCAGGACATCGATGAAGCCCGAACCCACGATCGGGTCCCCGCCGATCCCGA
>JAFGRP010000061.1 GCA_016935075.1 Deltaproteobacteria bacterium
CGGCCGCCATCATCAGCAGAATCAAGACAAGAATCCGTTCATTCACTCCGGCCTCCTCAGTGGTTGAGGGTAAACATATCACCCCGGTGGTCGGGGCAGAAGATCGCTGTCTTCGACGTGTATATTTCAAGAGCAGCGGCCACTCGTCGGGCGGCGGGACCTGGGGCCCGCCCAGGCCCATAGTGCTGAGGACAAGGCCGGCCTCGCTCATGCCCGTCCAGAGAAACGGGTCGGCCGTGCGGGTGAAGGTGAGGCTGGCATAGCGGGCCGTCCATTCGGTATAGTCGGCGGTGGCGTCGGGATCGGGGACAGTCTGGTACAAGCCGCGGGGATTGAAATACCAGTAGCTCTCCCCCCAGTCGCCATCTTGATTGGTCCCGAACACGGCATAGCCGTTGTTATCGAGGCAGAACGAGGGGCAGTTTGTCGGCTGTGGCACAGTCTCCGTGGAGGTGAAGGCCCCACCTGCCCCAGCGGCGCCCAGGGCCGCACCCGCAAATTCACCGGCGGTCATAATCATCAGGAAAACGACCCAACGTATGTTTCGTGACAGGTTACCCCTCCTGCAACGAATAGGACAGGCGACCGCCTCCCCAAAAAATCCGGTCATCTTCTCCAGGCAAATCTCCCATCCTGATCCGTTGGCGCTTCACACGCCGTTTACATGTTCCGTCGCCCCTTTCCAAAAAATAATGCTGCGCTCTCGTTCGCTATGGGGCCCTGTGGGCCGTTGTTGGCAGCGAGGCGAATCGTCTTCTTTTAAAAATGGAAAAAACACATTGCATTGTATACGGGTTTCATGGGGCAAGGTTGTCGCCGGTTTCCATGCTTTCCGCCCGGGTCGGCACAGGAAGCCATGCCTCGCCGTTCCGGCCAGGCCAGACGTGATGAATCACGGATCGAAAATGCCGTACACAAACCAGAAATCATCGATACCGCATTCCCCGTAAGGTATCCGGAAGTACCCTTTCTCACCCCATCTTGCACCCCAGGAATTCCGGCAGATCCAGTATCCGCCGTTCTTGACCGCCGGATCATCCCGCCAGCCGACGATGACCACCCAATGCCCGCCCTGTTCCGCCGATTTGCCGTCGTGGATATACACTCCCTGTCTGTAACGGTCCAGGTCAGCGAAGAAAATCATGTTGGTGGCTACCGGGCCATGTTCGAGGACGGCCTGCTTGATGGTCCTGATTTTGCCGGCCAACGCCAGTTTGTCCGTATGGACATAGTGATAATCCGTCAATATATAATCCGCTGGCCCTTCCGGCACATCATCCGTCTTTTGGTCCCGATAGGGAAAGCGCTCTTCCCGCACCAGGCCGTGCCGCTTCATGTACTTCATGGCATCCACCGACGAAATCCCGCTGGGCAGAAAATCCCGTGAACCGTTGATGATCTGCTGCTCGGACAAATCCACCTCGTTCCCCGTTTCCTTTTTGATCAGGGATTCAAAAACGGCCACCGCCGCGAACACCCCGCACGAGCCAAGGTTCTGCTGATGTTTCACCGTCGTCATGATCCCTTTTTCCCGCCAGTCGAAACGTGAGGGGATACCTCCGCTGTTGTCAGGGGACCGGTCTTCACTCCTGGTTCACATGCCATAGCTGTCAGAGAACCGTTTATCTCCTTCATACATCTACTTGTCAAAGATGACGTTGATGGAATGCTTGGCAGTTGCTTTCCGAGGCAAGGGCCGCCGATAACCGGGCTCTCATTCTTTCGAGGATAGCCCGGCAGAATAAGCAGGACGGAAATTGTGATTCCGACAATAATGAATTTCTGTTTCATGTCGTGCAATCCTCTCTGTTTCAATCATCTTTTACATCCTGTACCCATATGTCCGAATTCCCGGTACGATCTGAAGTGTACGCGATTTTTTTCCCATCCGGGGACCAGGCCGGCCGGGAATTTCCCGCTTCTTTTGTGAAACGAACCGCTTCGCCCCCCGAAACGGTCGTGATCCAGATATCCTTCTTTCCGCTGCGCTTCGACATGAAGGCGATACGCATGCCGTCGGGTGACCAGTCGGGCTGATCATCATGGCTTTCATGAAAAGTAAGTTGTTTTGCCTCTCCACCAGAGGCTGGAAGAATCCAAAGATCGAAATTGCCGCTGCGATCTGAAACAAAAACGATCATGGATCCGTCCGGGGACCAGACCGGCCAACGATCCGTGGCTTCATTACGGGTGAATTGAACCGGCTGGCCTCCCTCCGCGGGTATGATCCAAATATCTGCATTTCCGCTTCGAAAGGAGGTAAATGCAATCCGTGAACCATCCGGTGACCAGCAGGGCAGAAAATCAGCCGTTCTATCCCCACTAAGCCTGTTTGGTTCACCGCCATCCAGAGAGATGGTAAAGATGTTGGGGCGCCCCTCCCATGCGGCGTCAAAGGCGATACACTTCCCATCCGGGGACCAGGAAATATGGTGATCTCCCGATAAACCTGTAGTCAGCATGACACCTTCGCCTCCATCAGCAGAAATCAACCATATCTTCAGCTCACCGCTTCTCCAGGAATCGAAGGCCAGCATTTTTGCGTCGGGAGACCATCGGGCATGAAGGTCATCAGCAGAACCAGTGGTGAGCTGTCTGATGTGTCGATACGGCGAAGAAGGAGCCGGGCCATTGGCATCCTGGGAATAACCGTTTGTTAATAAACTTTGACTCAACATGATACAGCTACCTGCGGTGAACAAAAATATCAGACAGGGCAACAGGTTCTTTCTTTTCATTTGGATCTCCTGTTTCGCTGATGACATGATTTCATGTCATCGACACGTTTCGTGTTGTCCCAAAACACTCACCATGCACCAAATTGCGTGGGCAATCCATCGCGCCACCGTTTTATTTGCCGGCGGTGAGCTTCCGAAGTGAGTCCTTCGCCCGCCCGAAATCCGGCGAGATGCTCAGGCTTTTCCGGTAGCACTCCGCGGCCATTGTCATATCGCCCAGTTTTTCATACCCCTGGCCGGACAGCCACCAGACAGCGGCCCGGGTGCCGGTGGATGCCGTCGGATTGAGTTCAAGGTATCGCCTCAGCAAGTCGATACCCTTGGCCACCTCGATGTTCCCGAAGATCCGCGAGCGGGCCGCGCCGAACAGCGAGGGCAGGTGCGGATCGGGGCCGCCAATGTTTTTATCCAGGTACTCGATGGATGCCCGGTAGTCCTTTTTCACTTCGCCCAGATATCTTCCCTTCTGAAAGTTTTCGTCATATTTCGTGGCCAGGGGGATGTGCCCCTCGTTGGCGCCGAACACCAGGTGGTGCAGTTTGGCCGCCAGCACCTTGCCGCCCTCGGTGTAGTTGGACAGCACAAGAACCATGATCCTTTCCAGCGGGAAACGGATAAAATCGGCGAAAAACCCGGGGCACCCGCCCACATGCCCGACAAACTCCGCGCCCTTGAATATCCCCTTTTCCCAGCCCAGGGCGTACTTATCGGCCGGCGGCGTCACGGTGAACATGATCTCCTTTGTCTCTTTGGACATCAGGCGATTCTCACGCAAGGCCCTGTCAAACTTCAGCATGTCGCCAACGGTGGAATACAGGCCGCCGTCCGAAAAGGCCGGAAACTCGTTTTCCGTCTCGACGGTGTAGCCCCCGTCGGCCGTTTTGCTGTAGCCGATGGCGCGGTTCGGTACATCGTCCTCCGGGTAAAAGATCCCGGAGTCGTTCATGCC
This sequence comes from Deltaproteobacteria bacterium, assembly GCA_016935075.1. Taxonomy (GTDB): domain Bacteria; phylum Desulfobacterota; class Syntrophia; order Syntrophales; family UBA5619; genus UBA5619. The sequence goes on from JAFGRP010000061.1 coordinate 3,688, forward strand.
GAGGGGATCCAGAATCTGCCGCTTCAGGTAGTCGCGATAGCTCATGCCCGTCACCGTTTCGATGACGGCCCCCAGGACCAGCATGCCCGAGTTGGAATAGCGGTACTGGGTGCCCGGTTCGAATTGCGGCTGCTGGTCGCAGACGAGTTTCAGCGCGGCATTGATTGACCGGAGAGCCGGCATCCTGGCTTCATATTCCGGGTGGGTGAAATAATTACCCAGCCCGGCGGTGTGGTTCAGCAGGTGACGGATCCGGATCCGGCTCTTTTCCGGGTAGGGAAAATCGGGCAGGTAGTGGTCCAGGGTGTCATCCAGCCCGATCTTTCCCTGTTCCACCAGCTGCATGACCAGCACGCCGGTGAAGGTTTTGCCCACCGAACCGACGCAAAATTTTGTATTTATCGTGTTCAGTATTCCCTTCTGCTTGTCCGCATGGCCGAACGCCGCCTGGTAGATGACCTCGCCCTCCCTGGCCACCAGGACGGCGCCCGAGAACAGGTCGAGTTCGGCCTCGGCCCGGACATACTTGTCCAGCACCGCGGAAAGGTCTCCCGTTTCCTGCGCCGGCGAAATGCCAGGCCATAAAAAGCACAGATAGATTGAAACAAGCAATACTGTTTTCATTCTCAATTACCACCTGACAGATCGTTTAATATTTCAATGCTGACCCAATATATTCCATCCCGTCTCACAAAAAAGAGATACTTGCCATCCGGAGATAATCCCGGGAACCGGGAATACCCCTGGTTGATGGATTCGCCAAGATTCTGCGGAACGGACCAGCGGTCGCCGGTCCTGAAACTCACATACAGATCGTACTGGCCGACATTGCCGGGTCTTTCAAAGGAGTAAAAGATCAGCCAGGACTCGTCCGGGGCAATGAGCACATCGGATTCCAGATACTCCCGCAAATTGACTGGCGCCGGGAGCCTCTCCGGGGCAGAAAACGAATCGCTTGTATACGTTGCACGATAGATGTCGACATTGCCCGAACCACGGCCGCGCGGACCATGACCGGACGTAAAATACAGATTGCCGTTCCCGGCAAGCGAGAAGAATAACTTTTCACACTTCATGTCGATGGACAGGTGCCGCGGCTGGCTCCAGCCGTCTTCACTCCGGTCCACATACCAGATTTCACCTTCCGTTTCATTTTTACTGTTTCCGTCCAACGGCCGCCGCGAATAGAAATACAGTCGTTTCCCATCCGCTGAAAAAACCGGTCCCCCGTCAAAGAACTCGCCGGAAAAACTCGCCACTCGCGGGGGTATACATTGGCCATCGACACATGTCGAATACAGGATGACCTGCGTCCGGGTCGAGAATTGATCTGTCCCGGGAAATACCGACCAATACACTTCCGTCAGGTCCGGGGAAAAGGCCGGGGAACTGTGGATGCGATGTTCCGTCGTCATGAGGTCTTTGGCAAACAGCACCGGGGTCATCCCCGGTGGCTGCTGTCCCAGGCAAGGCCATTCAGATTCCGGGAATTCATTCAAGTTTTCCTGAGCGGAACAAATTTTGGAGAACAAAAGACATAAGAGCATGAGTTTAAACGCTCTATTTCTCTTCATGAGCGGTTTCCCTTATTCATGAAATCTGTCATTCCGTATCAAAGCCGCATTGCTGACTCCCAGCCAGAATAAAAGTCGCTTCCTCAGCATCGTTTTAAACCGAAAAGGATAAGTTATCCTTCCCTCAGGGTCGGCGGTCGGCTTGTTCTGAACGTGAATATGCAAATGAGGAAAAGATGTGTTTCCCGAATTGCCTACATATCCCAGGATGTCTCCTCTTTGTACAACCTGTCCTTCTTCAACCGGAATTCTGTCTTTCATTAAATGGGCGACATAAAAATATTTCCCATTTCCTATATCAAGAATCACATAATTTCCCCCGGGATGGTCTGTATCCGGCTCTCCAAAGACATCACCGGGCAGCTCGTCTACAACTTCGGTTATCTGTCCGTCCGCCGGAGCATAGACTGGTTCACCGTAGGAATAGAAATCAGTCACATCTTCTTCAGGTTCTTTGAAAAAACGGCCTTCCGGTCCAATCTTTAAACAATCGATGGCATACCTGTTTCTAAAATGGGCATTGGTCAGTTCCGTCGCCCCGGCGTGGCCGGCCAACCATTCTCCCCGGACCGGAAGATCGAGCAAGACACACTCCGATTCTGCCGGAAAAGGGTAAGACTGTATGATTTTCGGGCATAACAAGACGGCTCCAGCCAGGCAAACTAAAACAGTAATAAAGTGAATGATCCTTCTGAAGACCGGGGTTCTGGGCAAATTTTCCGGGATGGAGAGGCTCATACATATTTCAAGAAGGACCCATGCGCTGAAAATCAGAATAAATAGTGTTTTCACGTATGTGTGGAGGATGGCTGTAAAAATAAGGACAATGAAGAGGAAATAGATGATACCGGCTGCCATCATCGGCAAGGATACCGTTTTTACCATCCCCCATATCCTGTAGCTTAATCCGGTCTCTTTTTTCCAGATAGGAGTCCTGGATTTCTTTTTAAAGAATACTCCCCTGATCCGCAGACCGATGAAGGTCAAAAACAAGACAGTGAGCGTCAGAAAAAGAGGATTCAAGACAGTTTCTGCTTGTGTGAACATAATACTAATTTCCCCTTATTAAAATTTTTTGCTTTTCTTCATTTATGATCTCTACATCCATCCAGTAAATACCCCTGCCCATTTTGAAGAATAGATATTAGCCATCAGGTGATATTGAATTGAGATGATTTTTCTTAACATGTTTGTCTCCTGAGCGGGTTATTTTATCGGTTCCGGCCGCAGTTGCTCAATCACCTGAATATCCACCCACCAGATATCCCCTTCGAATCCGTAAAACAGATACCTCCCGTCCGGCGAGATACAGGCCCCCCGGGCACCCGGCGGCAGGCCATGCCTGGTCAGGTCGATGACCTCGCCCCAATTCCCTTCCTGGTCCCTGAAACAGACGAACAGACGGGTATTCTGAGCCTCGATATCGAAAACAAGATAGCTGCCGTCGGGTACGATGCAGGGATGGGTCTGTTTCCCGGCATACGCCGCGATGTTCACCCGTCCATGGTGAGTGAACAGACCCTGGCTGAACGTTATTTTTGTCATGTGGAATTCCGGCGGACTGCCCCGCAACATCTCATTGGCATAAAGAAAGCCTGTTCGATCGGCAGTGACGCACATGCCCGGCCCGGCATATCGGGGCGCCGACCACCCGGCATCTGTTCTCGCCGAGGCGTAATACGCTGATGGTCGGGGGTGTTCCGGCTTGAACTGCCAGTAAAAGAGCAGCCATTGATTGTCCGGGGATATGCACAGATGAAATGTGCGATTTCCTTGGGCTATGGGCAATACCGCCGGCTCGGTCCACGCCCCATCTTCAATCCTGGCAAAGAAAAGCGTCGGCATCATCTGCGGCAGTGAATGCCGGCAGAAATAATACTCCCGTCCGTCGGCCGAAAACACACCCTTGAAATCATGGAATCCTTCCAGAGAGACAATCCCCGGCGCAAACATCCGGGGCGTCATGCCCGGTGGTTCCTGGCCGAGATAGGGGCCGGTCAGAGTCGGGAAATCCGGTTGGGCGAACAAAGCGGCACCGGCGGCCGCCATCATCAGCAGAATCAAGACAAGAATCCGTTCATTCACTCCGTCCTCCTCGATGGTTGAGGGTGAACATATCGCCCCGGTGGTCGGGGCAGAAGATCGCGGTGTGCGTCTTGTATTTTTCAAGGGCGGCGGCCGCTTCCTGCAGGACAAATTCCGTCGAATCGCCCCCGGATACGAGCAAGGCCTTGGGTTGGAGCGTCTTGACGGCATAGTCGAGACCCTCCAGGTTGGCGGGAAATATCCGGCCCATCATGAAATTGCCCGGCAGGATCAGGAGGTCGATGTCGATGCCCCTTCCCTTCAGCTTGTCGATGGGCTGTCGGAAGGATTCTCGTTGGGCTTCACTGTGCAACAGGTGGTCGCCTCCGAAAACGATCACCACCCCATCCGCTGCCACCACAAAACCCGATCCGCCCGGCCCGAGCCCCGCTACGGGTATGGTTTCAACGTTCACGCCCCGAACCGTCTGTTTCTGGCCAGCGGGAAGATGGATATAATCGGGGCCTTCCACATCGTTGAAGTAATTGGGATTCCGTCCGATCTTGTCTTCGAAGCTGTAGACAAAAGAGATGCTCCGGTGGGTCTTTTGCCAGTTCCTGTATCTTTCCGGATGGTGATGCCAGTAGGCCGGTCCCGCCGCAAACACGACGGTGTCACAGTCCGCGATCTCCGCGAGATCGATGTGACCGTTGCACAGCCGCGGTTCTTCCGGGAGATGGCCTTCCACAGAGTAGCTAAACAGGAGGAAGTGATGTTGCGTTTTCACCGCGTATCCGGCCCGGCCCATATACCAGGCACAGGCCCCGCCTGCCGGCAGGTCTTTTGTCAGCCAGGGGGAATGCCCGAAATTTCGGGGATCGATTTCCCCGTGGGCGCCCGCGGCTTTCAGCAGGTTCGCCACCCGTTCATGGCCGTATCTGTTGGCGAGATGGAGGGGCGTATGTCCGGACCCGTCCTTTTCATTTACATTCGCGCCTTTTATCAGGAGCTCGGCGACGATATCCGGATGACCGTTCAGCGCCGCAAAATGCAGCGCGGTCCGGTGGTAATGGCTGTCCTCGATGGTAGTGTCCGCGCCGCTTTGCAGAAAAATCCGGCTCAGTTCCACATATCCGGAGATGGCGCATAACATCAAAGACGTTCGCCCCAGGGTGTTGGCGGCGTTGACGTTCGCCCCCTTCTCCACCAGGAGTCTGGCCGTCTCGATCCGGTTCCAGCGCACGGCATTCAACAGGGGGGTGATATCATAGGCATGTCTGGCCTCAATATTCGCCCCGTGCTCGAGCAGAAGCGCTACGCCGTCTTTATGACCCTGGTAAGCCTGGGAGTGAAGGGGTGTCCACTGTCCGTCGGACCGGGCGTCGATATCCAGGCCGATTTCAATCAGGTATTCGACCAGCTCCCGGTTGTTGAAGGCCATATGGAGCAGGGTCCAGCCACCGTTTCGTTCGGCTGTCTTCATATCGGGATATTTCGTCAGCAGGTTTTTGACCGTTGCGTAATCTCCTTTTTCAGCCGCCTGGAAGAGCTCGGCTGTTATCTTTTCCTTGTCCGGTGCGGCCGGCGGCCCGCCCTGACAGAGGCCAGGACGTGTAACCATCGCAGACAATACCACTACAGCGAGAAAAAACGCCAAAGGCCTGCCAATACTATTCTGAAAAAACCTCTTCATTTTCCTCTCCTTTGTTGAGACGTCGGCCGCAGATCGTCGATGATTTGCGCATCCACCCAGTACATGTCCCGGTTGCCGCGCCGGGCGCTGGTGAAGAAGAAAAACCGGCCGTCAGGGGTGACATGCGGGCGGTTTTCCGAGCGTGAGGAGTTAAACCGGTCGTCCAGGTGAATGGGAGAGCACCATCGACCACAGTCATCCCGGAAGCTGATGTAGATATCATCCCGGCCCATTCCGCCCGGCCGGGTGGAGCAGAAGATGAGATAGCGCTCAGCAGGATCGATGAAGGGATCCCACTCGTGATCCGCCGTGTTCAGGGCGCCGAGATTGACTGGTTCCCCGTAAACGCCGTCCCGGTATGCGGCCATGTACAGATCGGATTGGCCCGCACCGCCGGGCCGGTTGCTGAAGAAATACAGGTTCCCGCCCGATGCGCGGGATGCAAAACTTTCATCATAGGCCGTATTGATGGGTGACGGCAGGGGAGAGCGCCGGCCCCAGCCATCATCCGAAAGCTCGGCCTCCCAGATATCGGATTGCAGCCGGCCGGGCCGCTCCTCCTTGACCTGGTAGAGCATGGTCCGGTCATCGGGCGCCATGACGAAATC
>JAFGRP010000062.1 GCA_016935075.1 Deltaproteobacteria bacterium
AAAAAAATGGTCGGGATGGCGCGATTTGAACGCGCGACTCCTGCGTCCCGAACGCAGTGCCCTACCAAGCTGGGCCACATCCCGACAGGTGATCTCCATAACCAATTTGAAATGAATTGTCCATCCTTTTTTTTCAGCTTGCGGGAAGAGCGTGAAATTTTGGTCTTCCCACAGTGGACGCATTATAAAAAAAGTTTCCGTGGCGTGCTATCCCGTAAGAATATCCCGTTTGTGTTTTTGGGATCGACATGGTAAAGGCGCACGAGGAACAGTTTCCAGGGGAATAGTCGTGATCATCTACGATATCAAATGCCGGGACGGCCATAAATTCGAGGGATGGTTCAAGGACAGGGGCGCCTTCGAAGAACAGAAAGCGCAAAAACTCATCGCCTGTCCCGTATGCGGCAATACCGAAACGGTGGTGCTCCCCTCGACGGTTGCGATCCTGGGGCGGGACAATTGTTCTGCCGAGGTAAAAACGAAGACCGGACCGTCGCCGCAGAAGGTCCTCAGGGAATTTCATGAATATATCCGTAAGAACTTCGATAACGTGGGTGATAAGTTCGCGGAGGTTGCCCTTCGGATTCATCATGGAGAGGAAGACGGGAGAAACATCAGGGGGACCACCACCGGGAGCGAAGAAAAAACCCTCCAGGAAGAGGGCGTCCAGTTCATCAAGATTCCCCTGCCGAAATTTGACAGTTAGAGAGCATCGGGTTCACAGCGATTTTTTGGTATTCCCCACGGCGTTATGATCAATACCTATCACAGCATCGACAAGGCCATCGGAGATACGCCGCTTGTGGAGATCCGCGGACTGAATCCCAACAGCAGGGTGCGGATCTTCGCCAAACTCGAATATTTCAACCCCGGCGGTTCCATCAAGGACCGTGTTGCTGCCTATATGATCGAGCAAGCGGAAAGGCGCGGCGAGCTGACGAAGGACAAGGTGATCCTCGAAGCCACCAGCGGCAACACCGGTATAGGCCTGGCGCTGGTGGCGGCGTCGAAGGGTTATCGTCTCTGTCTGGCGATGCCGGAGTCGGCGAGCGAGGAGCGAAAGCGTATTTTGAAGGCCCTGGGGGCGGAGCTGGTCCTCACGCCGGCGAACCTGCGCACCGACGGCGCCATAGAAGTCGCCTACAACCTGATGCGTGAAAATCCCGATCAATATTTCGGCACCGATCAGTTCAACAGTGCCGACAATGTCGGGGCCCATTATCACGGAACGGGCGAAGAGATCTGGCGCCAGACGGAAGGTTCAGTCACGATGGTCATTGCGACCCTGGGCACCAGCGGTACGGCCATGGGGGTTTCAAAGAGGCTCAAGGAATACAACCCGGCCGTCCGGATCGTAGGGGTGGAACCCTTCCTCCAGCACCGCATCCAGGGTTTGAAGAACATGAAGGAATCTTATCGGCCGGGGATTTATGACCGGAGCCGGCTGGACGAAAAGGTCAACATTCTGGACGAGGATGCCTTCAGGATGGCCCGCCGTCTGGCCCGCGAGGAAGGTTTGTTTGTGGGGATGAGTTCCGGCGCTGCCATGTACGTGGCCGCGCAGAAGGCTCGGGAATTAAAGGAAGGCGTCATTGTGGCGATCTTTCCGGATGGCGGAGAACGGTATCTCAGCACCGATCTCTTCACGGAAGAGATGCAGTCGAGCCTCCGGCTGTTCAATACGATGACAAGGGAGAAGACAGCCTTCAAACCGATCCATCCCAATGAAATCCTCATGCATTCCTGCGGACCGACCGTGCATGATGTGCCGCATATCGGCAATTTCCGACGTTTCGTCGTCTCCGATCTGATCCGGCGCTATCTCGAATACCAGGGGTACCGGGTCCGGCATGTCATGAACATCATTGACCTTGCTGACCGATCCATCCGGGGAGCCGAACAGGCCAATGTCGATCTGGCGACCTACACGGAAAAGGGGACCGCCGCGTTTCTTGACGGACTCCGGAAATTGAACATCCGGCCGGATGATGAATATCCTCGGGCGAGCGGCCATATTGAAGAGATGGTCGAACTGGTGGAAAAGCTCGTGCAGAAAGGGTATGCATATGAAAAACTGAGGTCGGTTTATTTCGACATCTCGAAGCTTGCGGATTACGGCTGCCTGTCCAATATTGATCTCGGCAAGATCGAACCGGGCCGGACCGTTGATCAGGATGACTATGAAAAGGACAGCCCGATGGACTTTACGCTCCTGAAACGGTCGAATCTGAGCGAGTTGAAGAGGGGGGTCTATTTCAAGACCCGTTGGGGAAATGTGCGGCCGAGCTGGCATCTGGAATGCGCAGCCACGGCTATGAAATATCTGGGGGAGACCTTCGATATCCATGCAAGCGGTGCGGACGTGATATTCCCCCATTGCGAGAATGTCCTGGCCATCGGCCGGGGGGCGACGGGAAAGCGTCCGGCGAATTACTGGCTTCATACCGAACTCGTCCTGGCGGACGGAATGAAAATGTCCCGGTCGCTCGGCAATGCCTTCACCCTTGAGGACCTTGAAGAACGGGGATATCATGATCGGGAGGTCCGGTTTTTTCTCCTCAGTTCTCATTATCGAAAGCCTCTTCATTTCTCTTTCGGCGCGTTGGATACTGCCAAAAATACGGTGAGAAAATTAGATGGTTTCGTGCAGCGGCTGATCCGCTTTACCCCAGGTGATGGATATCCCGATACCGATCAGCTGATTTATGACGTAAAACAGGATTTTGCCCGCGCCATGGACGACGATTTTAACATTTCCGGAGCGCTGGCCTCCCTGTTCGGATTTGTCAACCGGGTTGGTTTTCCACTGGCGAACGGGCAGTTCAGTGAACCGGAGCGAAATCGCATTCTCGATACCGTGAAGGGATTGGATTCGGTCCTGGGAATCATGAATTTTGAGGAGGAACATATCGGCGAGGAAGCGTGCCTTCTGCTGCAGAAGAGGAAAGTATTGAGAAAAGAAGGACATTGGGAAGAAGCGGACCGGATCCGAATTCAGCTTGCGGAGATGGGCATCGAGGTTTCGGATACCCCGGATGGGGCGGTCTGGCGTTTGAAATAGCCTGCGCTGCCGGTACGACGGGGCAGGAATATTCTGATCCGTGCGGCTATCGCACGGAATTTCCGCCGTGACCCATTAAACCCTTTTAAAAACCCGTTAAAAAAATCTTGACAAATCATTATATAAAAATTAGTATCACGTGTTTCACAAATGACAATATTGTTCCGCCCGAACGGCATGCAGGCGGTTCTGGCGGAAATTATTTTCGATATTGAGCAGTTAGGATCGCTGGCGTAGCTCAATCGGTAGAGCAGCTGATTTGTAATCAGCAGGTTGCGGGTTCAAGTCCCATCGCCAGCTCCAACATTTCTCACAGGAATTGTCATGGAGGGGTTCCCGAGCGGTCAAAGGGAGCAGACTGTAAATCTGCCGGCGAAGCCTACGGAGGTTCGAACCCTCCCCCCTCCA
>JAFGRP010000063.1 GCA_016935075.1 Deltaproteobacteria bacterium
AAAGAAAACATGGTCCGTCATGTCAGCATGGCTTCACGGGTGCCGTCGGACTCCCTGAACAACGAAGGGGCACTGATGCCCGAGGGGCGGAACGAATGGATCCAATTGCCGTTCGTGCATGTCTATTACGACTATTTCGAAACGCTGGGAATCAATGCCTCCCAAGGGCGGCTGTTCTCCTCACGATTGCAGACCGATGCGGAGCAGGCCGTGGTACTGAACCGATCCGCCCTGAAAAAGCTGGAAATTCAGGGAGACCCGATCGGGAGGACGGTCGCCTGCGCCTGGCCGAAATCGAATCGAAAGATCATCGGCGTCATCGATGACTTTCATTTCGAATCGCTGTATGAACCGATCCGTCCGGCGGTTTTCGTGATCGCTCCCGAGGAATGCTCGCGGCTGCTGATCAAAACGATCCCATCCGATCCCGGGCAAACGATCAACCGGTTGACGGAAATCTGCAACCGGTTCTATCCCGGTTCGATATTCGATTTTCAATTCATGGACACGCGGCTCCAGTCCATTTATCAAAAAGACATCAACAGTTTCCGTTTGATGGAATCCTTCACCGCCCTGGCGATCCTGATCGCCTGCATGGGACTATTCGGCCTGGCAATCTTCATGATGCGACGCCGGACCAAGGAGATCGCCGTCCGCAAAGTTCTCGGCGCATCGATCCGGCAGATCCTGCAACTGCTGACCAAAGACGTGGCCCGCTGGGTGATCATCGCCAACCTGGTCGCCTGGCCCGTGGCTTGGTATGCCGTTGCCCGCTGGCTGGGCAATTTCGCCTACCATATCAACATCACAATCCTGCCGTTTCTCCTCTCGGGCATCGCCTCCCTGGCCATCGCCATGCTGACAGTGGGCATCCAGGCCTGGAAAGCGGCGGCAGCCAATCCCGTGGAAAGCCTGAAGTACGAGTGACAGGATCGGAAACCGTTATTCAATGAATCATTTTAATCTCCCGGAAATTCCATGATACAATGGAATCAGCCGGAGGTTTGCAAATGCTTTCAAAACGACTTTTACTGCAGCTTCTTTTGGTTGGGATCCTCTTCATGGCTCCTCTCTACGCTGAACAATCCGCAGGCGTAAAAAATATCATTCTGATGATCGGAGACGGCATGGGCATCCCCCACCTGACCCTTTCCCGCTGGGTGAAGGGTGCGCCACTGGCAATGGATCCATGGATCTGCGGCCTGGTTCGCACCTATAATTCCGATACTCCGATCGCCGATTCGGCCCCGGCGGCCACGGCCATGGCCACGGGATTCAAGAGCGTCCCGGGACGGATCGCGGTGCGTCCCGAAAAAGTCCTGATGCCCGGACTCGAAGGGAAACAAGCGGCGGATCCTCGGAATACTCCCTTGGTCACCATCCTGGAAGCCGCGCGCCTGGCCGGGAAAGCAACGGGCATCGTTGCCACCAGTGAAATCGAGCACGCCACACCGGCGGCATTCTCCGCTCACTGCATCAGCCGCAAGGACTACGAAATCATCGCCGAACAGCAGGTATATAACGGCCTGGACCTGGCTTTCGGCGGCGGACTCAAGTACCTGAAACGCGGGGAGCGCAAGGACGGGGACGACCTCCTGCGGGAGCTCGACAAACTGGGATATGAAATTCTGCAAGACCGCGCCGCCCTGCTCGCCGCCGACCGACTGCCGGTTTTCGGCCTTTTCGCGGAACTGGATCTCGCCTTCGACATCGACCGGCCCGATACGCAACCGAGCCTGGCGGAAATGACAGCCAAAGCTGTCGACCTCCTGAAAGCCGATCCCGATGGTTTTTTCCTGATGGTCGAGGGGAGCAAGATCGACTGGGCCGCCCATGCCAACGATCCGGCCGGGCTGACCGGCGACATCCTCGCCTTCGATAAAGCCATCCAGGCCGCCCTCGATTTCGCACAAAAAAACGGCGAAACCGCCGTGATCGTCACCGCCGATCATTCGACCGGGGGACTTTCGATCGGCGATGCGTCCACCCATCACTCCTATGAATCAACCGGCCTGGAAACTTTTCTCGAACCGATCCGCAAGGCCAGGCGCAGCGTGGAAGGGGTGGAAAAGGAGATTCTCGCCGCCGGAGACGTTGATCCCGGCTCCATCCGCAGTCAAGTAAAACAATGGATGGGGATGGAGCTGACCCGGGACGAACGGCTCAGCCTGGAGGACTATTTCCGGAAGCGAAAAACCGGCTCGAAATCCTATAACAACCTTCTCGGTCCGATACTCAGCCGGCGCGCCCGTCTCGGTTGGACCACCCATGGCCATACGGGCGGCGATGTCGTCCTGGCCGTGTATCATCCGAAAAACGACCGTCCGACGGGGCTGATCGAAAACACATCCATCAATGAATACATGCAAAAAGTCCTGGGACTCGACCTGGCTTCCCTGAACCGGACTCTATATTTGCCGGTCGATGAATTGTTTGCAGCGACCGGCGTCGAAGCCTCCATTGATCTTTCCTCGCCGGAAAATCCGGTGCTGCGGGTGAAAAAAAACGGACATACGCTTCGATTGGCGGCCAACCGCAATATTGCCGACATCGACGGTAAAATGGTGCGGTTAAAAACCTTGACGGTGTTCAACGGCAAAGAATTCTTCATCCCGAAGGAAGCTGCAAACTTGATTGTATCGATTGCAAAGGAATCGGGCCGATAAAAACGGAACGCACCGATTGCGTGCATCTCAGCATTTTAGTGCATAAATCGCCCAGGGGGCGATGTTGTTCTCATTGACCCAATGATACGGCTCATCATCCGCGGCCAGGGGCTCGATTTTCTCCACAACTTGTAATCCCGCTTCAGTGTAGACTTTCAGGTAATCTTCATGGCTCCAGAGGATATCAACCACCGGTTCTGCATAAGCGATGTCGGTATTGATGATCCTGACTTCATCTCCGCTTACGGCTTCGCGGTTTTCAGGGTAATCGCGGGTGGAGAAGGAGGCCCATTCATGAACATAGATTTCGGGCCGGGATACCAGGTTCAATAGAATCCCTTCCGGATTTAAAAGCCCGGCGAG
>JAFGRP010000064.1 GCA_016935075.1 Deltaproteobacteria bacterium
AATCCCTGATTCTCCAGGCGCTTGATCTCCCGGACGATCTTCCGGCTTGCGGCGTCGCGATCCCCGAGATCGATGCCGAGTTCCTTCGCCTTGAAGTCGATGTTGCTCCTCCCGGCCAGTTCAGAGACCAGCACCCGATGGTGGTTGCCCACCTGCTCCGGCCGGATATGCTCGTAGGCCTGGGGGTTCTTGGCGACGGCGTTCACGTGGAGGCCCCCTTTATGGGCGAAGGCGCTCCGCCCGACGAAGGGCCGGAAGGGAAGGGGACGGACGTTGGCCACCTCGCCCACATAGTGGGAGAGGTTTGTGAGCTGCCGCAGGGACGCCTCCGGGAGGCACTTCCGGCCCATCTTGATCTGGAGATTGCCGATGACGGAGGTCAGGTCGGCGTTGCCGCACCGCTCCCCGTAACCGTTCACCGTTCCCTGGACCATGACCACCCCAGCCTGGACGGCCGCGATGGTGTTGGCCACGGCGAGACCGCAATCGTTATGGGCATGAATTCCGAGTTGTTTCGGCGGGATAATGGTGACGGCTTTCCGAACGGCCGCGGTCAGGTCATGGGGCATGGTGCCGCCGTTCGTATCGCACAGGACGATCCGGTCCGCACCGGCATCGAGGGCGGCCTTCAGCGTGGAAAGGGCATAAGCGGGCCGGCAGCGGTATCCGTCGAAGAAGTGCTCCGCATCGAAGAGCACCTCTTTTCCTTTCCTTTTAAGGTATGCGATGGAATCGCGGATCATCTCCAGATTTTCGGCCAGCGGGATCCCGAGAATCTCCGTGACGTGGAGGTCCCAGCTCTTTCCAACGATGGTGACGGCCGGCGTCCCGGCCTGGAGCAGTGCCCGAAGATTCCGGCAGTTCTCCGGCCGGATGCCCGGCTTCCGCGTACTCCCGAAGGCGGTCAGGCGGGCGCGCCGGAGGGGCCGCCCCTTTGCCATCTCGAAGAAGCGGACGTCCTTGGGATTGGAGCCGGGCCATCCCCCCTCGATATAGTGGAATCCCATGTCGTCCAGGCGATGGGCGATTCGCAGCTTCTCCTCGGCGGAGAAGTTGATATGCTCCCCCTGCGCGCCGTCCCTCAGGGTTGTGTCGTAGATGAAAATATCCGGTGATTTCATGCTCTTCTCCTTTTCCAAAATAAAAAATCCGTTATCGGTCGAGCCTGATAACGGATTTGGTCGCTTTGTCCCTGTGTTATTGAAATACTATCCTCCGCCCAGGCCCCCGTATGCAGGCCCGATAATTATGCCCTCAATGGCGATGATGGCGATGATCGTGTTTCTTCCGTTCATTATGATTTCCTGAACCCTTCTGAGGAGGTGCCTTAAGCCTTCCGGAAGGATTTGTCAATAAGAAAATAACCCTGTTTCTCAAAATTATTGACAATCCGGGTACAAAATGTTTCTGTGAATCGGCTTTTCGGCCGATTCATCAAAATGATACAAGGTTTTAAGGTTTTTTTTGTCTTGGCCCTTCGTCAAGATCCTTGTCGGCCATTTGGCGGCCTTTGTGTGAATAAGGGGTTGCCGCCTGTTGAGGCGAGTCCTCGATTGTTTTGAGAAAGCAGGAACAGATGCAATGTAGAAATCATCCGGATCGTGAAGCCTTTGCCGTCTGTCAGAAAAACGGGACCGGTTTTTGCAGACAGTGTTGCGAGTGTCTGAATATCGAACACTGCTGTGCATGCTTCAGCCCGGTGCTCTACTGTAAATTCAGGACCCAGTGCCTTATCTGGGAAATGTCCCGCGACAGGCGAAAAAAAGGAATCAACTGACATCATTCCCGGTCGCCGTCTGCGGTGCTGGTTGCCATCCAATTTCGTCTTGGCGCTTCGCGCCGGTTCATCAATCGGCTGCAGCGGGCAGCAATCCTCGCGTGCGGGCTCGCGTGCAGGTCAGCCGCCGATCCGCAGCGCTGTTGAGGCGAAGAGGGGGGAACAGAATGCACAAGCTGCTTGTAGGGTTTGCACTCTTCTTTATGGCAGGCTGTGTCAACGTTCTTCATGGTGCAGTGTCTTCCTCAGATGCGCCGGAATATCCACGCGATACAACCGTGATCCTCAAGGCTGCGGGCTCGTACGGGCATGCCTTACAAATCTGGAAATCCCCTGAAGACATTAATGAGTGGATCGCCGCCAATTTCTCCTATGATATGGCGCGGGCGCTGCGACTTTCCGAAACCCAAAAGGCGCAACATGACCGAATTCCGATTTATACCCCTTCCGAATTCTTCGACACCAAAACCGGCATTTGCGTCGATCTGTCGCGTTTTGGCGTTGAGACGCTCAGACGAATAGCTCCGAGCAGCGATCCGCGGTATCTGATGATCGCGTTCGATCCGATACAGGTCAAGGGCAATATGCTGCGCTTACATTGGCTGGTCAGTTTCAGGCGCGACGGCAAAATGTATTTTTTCGCAGACGCGAAACGCCCCGGGCATATAGCCGGTCCATTTAATAATACACACGAATTTATTCGCGAATATGAGCAATACCGGGGTCGAAAGATCGTGGCTTTTCGGGAACTGGCGTCGTACCAAAAGGAGCGTAAAGCTCCAGCACTGAAGCTGCAAGCCCCAAAGAAGCCTTAATCGGCTGCGGCGGGTAAGCCGTCCCCGCGGGCAGGCTCGCGTGCAGGTCAGCCGCCGCTCCGCAGCGGCGTTTGATATTGAATAGACAAACAAAATAGAGTATAAGGACGGTATGAATAAGCACAAGATTTTTATAGCGGATTCGCGTTCCATGCCGGAGGTGCTGGATCAATCCGTCCATCTGATTGTTACTTCGCCGCCCTACTGGCAGCTAAAGGATTATGACAGTGTCCAGCAGATTGGTTTTCATGACACCTACGAAGAATACATCAACAATCTGAACCTCGTATGGAAAGAATGCCACCGCCTCCTGTACGGCGGTTGCCGCCTGTGCATCAATATCGGAGACCAGTTCGCCAGGTCCGTCTATTACGGTCGCTACAAGGTCATCCCCATCAGAACCGAGATCATCAAATTCTGCGAATCCATCGGTTTCGATTATATGGGGGCCATTATTTGGCAGAAGGTGACGACCTGCAACACGACGGGTGGCGCTACGATTATGGGGTCGTACCCCTATCCGAGAAACGGAATTATCAAGATTGATTACGAGTTTATCCTGCTCTTCAAAAAACCCGGCATTCCCCCGTCGGTCAACAAAGCGGCAAAAGAGCAGTCCAGGCTGTCTGTGGAAGAATGGAATGAATATTTCGCCGGACACTGGAATTTCCCCGGAGAAAAGCAGGATAAACATCTGGCCATGTTTCCCGAAGAACTTCCCCGGCGGTTGATCAGGATGTTCAGCTTTGTCGGAGAAACGGTCCTTGACCCATTCCTGGGAAGCGGTACGACCTCCCTCGCGGCAAAGCACCTTCAAAGGCACTCGATTGGATACGAGATCAATGAATCCTTTTTGCCGGTGATCAGACAAAAAATAGGGGCTGAGCAGGCCGATATTTTCAGCCGGACCGTTATAGAAGTCGTTAAACCGGCACGGGCGGCCACCGATTACCGGCAGGAAATACAAAAAATGCCCTATATATTTCACGATCCGGTTAGGTTTGACAAGAAGATGGATCCCAGAAAGATGACTTTCGGGTCAAGAATCGAAGCCAACGGAAACGGTAAAGAACCGTATTTACACTTGAAACGCGTCATTGCCCCCAACATGATGGAACTCAATAACGACATAACTATCAGATTGATCGGCATCGGAACAAAGGCCGGTAAAGAACCGGAGGCCATGAAGTGGCTTTGGGACAAATTAAAGGGGCAGAGTGTTTACCTGAAATTCGATCAGGAAAAATATGATGAAAACAACCGGTTGCTTTCTTACATGTATCTGAAAAACAATACTCTTATCAATCTTCATTTTCTTCGCTCAAATCTGGTCCAATTAGACGAGACATTCCCATTCAGATACCATGACAGGTTCAAAGCGATCCTGAAAGAGGAAATCCATCCATGAAGAAACTCAAGATGAAAAATGAGGAGATCACGCAACTGCTTGACGCCGATGTGGTTTCGTTTCCGAAATATGCCACCCAGCTTATCAATCTGGCCAACCAGAATGCTCAGGGAACGCGGCCGGAGGTTGTCGGTCAGATGAGTGAATTGATCCAGGAGTTCCGGGGCAGGAAACTGGAAGAATGGGAAAAGTGGTATTTGAGCAGCCACCCCGAAGCGATTGAAAAAGCGAAAACCAAAATCACACAGATGATCGACAATTTCAAACAGGTCATCACCAAGATAGATGAAGAAATGATCAGAGCATGGGTCAAAGACCTGGTTATCGTGAAAACATTTGTCGGCCTGAAATTTCAGGAGGCGATTTTAAAACGGGTTGCATTACATACGGGGAAATCCTGCCGGACATCCGATCCTGAGGAAGAGGCAAGGGGGATCGACGGTTATATCGGCGATCATCCCGTCAGCATCAAACCGCAGACTTATGAATCGAAGCAGATGTTACCGGAAAGCATTGGAGTGCAGATTATCTACTATGACAAAGTAAAGGACGGGATAAACATCTTTTTTGATGAATTCTGATGGAGGGTTGCAAGTGAAACTTACGAAAAGATATATAGTTCTGTTTTTTGTGTTGGCATTGACCTTGATGACGATACCGGCATTTGCCGGATCCCAATTTGGGCCCAGAATTCCGACCGCATATTTCGCCACCACGGGGGTGGGTGAATCGGATCAAGGCATTCCCCCTGATCCTTATGAGACATTTTCCTACGACCTTGCCCTTCGTGATGCGGGGATCGAAAACTTTAATGTTGTTTATTACACCTCGGTCCTGCCCCCGGAATCGAATGAGGTACCGATCGAAACCGTCAAACGCCATTTCCACCATGGCGCGGTCTTAGAAACGATCATGGCAAAAGCAGGCGGCAATAAAGGAGATACGGTGGCGGCCGGAATCGGCCGGGTATGGGCCGTTGATGCTGAAGGAAAAACAGTCGGCGGGTTTGCCGCCGAATACGAACGGATTTACATGCAGCAGAAAGTCGATGCCGAAACCGCGAAACAGGACGCGGTGAAACAGTTGACCGCTTCATTGAAGCATGAGTTGGGCATCCGTAAACTGAAGCAGAAAGGGGAAATGAAATTCAATGTTACGTCATTGTTTATTCAGAATAATTATGGCATCGCATTGGCGGCGCTCGGTTTCGTAAACTTCATTTACCCCGATCCGATACCCGTTCAAACCGGGGATAACCTTCGTACAACAAAGAAATGATCCGGCGGACGATTGAATCACGAAATGAATGGTTGGAAAATATTCCATCGGAGGGTTGATCTCATGAACGGCATCCGTCTGTTTTTGCATGTGTTATTGGTCGCATCCCCCGTTTTCTTCATCTTCGGAACCGCGCAGGCCCAAACATCTCTCAATTCCACGCTCACACCTTATCTGTCCCGGTACGGACTGCCCGCCATCGCCGCGGCCGCCGTCCAAGACGGAAAGGTTATTGCCGCCGGCGCGGTCGGTACCCGCAGGGCGGGCAGCAAGATTACGGTGACGATCCATGACCGGTTCCACCTGGGCTCGGATACAAAGGCGATGACCGCCCTGCTGGCGGCCATGATGGTGGAAGAGGGAAAGCTTCGGTGGGATACGACGGTTGCCGAGGTCTTCCCCGAACTTGTGGAGATGATGGACCCCGTGTTGCGGCGCGTCACCCTCGAACAATTGCTGTCGCATGTGAGCGGCCTTCCGAGCGACAATGAAGATATTTTCAAGGTTTGCGTAGAAGCAATGTCCCAGGAGGGAAACCTCGACGAAATGCGGTACTGGCTCGTTCAGCAGTGGAGCAAGCACTCTCTGGCGTCCGATCCCGGCAAGGCATTCGCCTATTCAAACCTGGGATATATCACCGTGGGCGCCATCATCGAACGCGTCGGGGGAAAGACCTGGGATGAATTGATCACGGAACGGATCTTCGTCCCTCTGACATTAAAGACCGCCGGTCTCGGTCCGCAGGCGTCGCTCGGCAAGATCGATGCGCCTCTCGGTCATATCATGGTCGATGGGAAGGCGAAGGCGTTTCTCTCAGGCCCGAACGGCGACGGCCCTTCGATATACGGACCGGCCGGGATTGCTCACATGTCCATCCTCGATTTTGCGCGCTGGGCAGGATGGAATGCCGGCGAGGGAAAGCGCAAACCGGCCCTGGTCAAACCCGAGACCATGCGAAAGCTCCACACGCCCGTCGTTGCGATGCCGGAAAAAAAGGATGCCGCACCCGGCACGCCGCCGGGCGGAAAGTACGCCCTCGGGTGGGGCGAGCTGCCCGTGAACTGGGCGTCCTATCCCCTGCTGTATCATGGCGGGTCCAACAGCATGAATTTGGCCCACATCTGGCTCGACCCCCAAAGGGATTTTGCGATGGTCATCGCGACCAACATCGGCGGGAAAAAGGCGGACGAAGGAATCAGGGTGCTGGCCCGCGAGCTGTATACGAAATTCGTGCAGAAACCGGTTCAATAGCGGATCGATGATGCGCCGCTGCAAAATCAGGATGCGATTCGGGGGAGGCGGGCGGCAAGATCCGGGAAGACCGCCCGGTCTTCCTCCCAGCCGTAGATCAGCAGGTCGATGTTCAGCCGGTTGAGCTTCTCCCGGAGGGCGTCTTCCGGGGCGCGGGGGAGGGCGAGGAGGAGCAGGGGCTCCCCCGGCAGGCTCAAGCCGTTCAGCAGGAGCTGCATAGCCCCCGCGTGGATGCCGGCCGGGGACATCTCCGTCCGGACCTGAAATACCGCCCGGATGCGGCCCTTCCGGTCCATCGCCAGCAGATCGCGGCAGCCGTCGTTTCCCGTCCGGAGACCCTCTCCCCGCAGCGTTTCGGAGAGGTCGCGGACGATCAGGCCGTGGTCGCATTCACTGCCGGGTTCCCGCTCCCGGTCGGGGCACAGGTCGCCGAACAGCTCCTCCCGCACGGAGAGCTCGTCGAAGGTAAACTCTGCTTGCGCGGAACGGGCGGCGGCCGTCTCCTTGATCCGTTCGATCTTCCGGACGAACTGGGCGATCTGCCGGGCGAATCGCGGCGAGTTCAAAACCCCGATGATGGCGACGGGCGTTTCCTCGCCGCCGTCGTCCATCACCTCCCAGACCCCCCGGTAACGGTTTTCGAAGAGACCTTTTCCGACCCCCTTCCGTCCGCCGCCCAATTTCCCCCGGTGAACGACGAAAACCCGTCCGGCGCCGTCCTCGGCAAAGGCGCCGCCGGTCCGCCGGTCGATGCCGCAGAGCGGAAAATTGATTTCGCAGGTGATCGAGATGTGGGAGCCGCTCTCGGGATGGCCGATGCCGAAGGCGTTCCAGTAGCGGTGGCCCGTAATTTTCCGGGAGAAAAACCAGATCCCGAGGCGTTCCGACCAGGCGACCTTTGCCCGGATGCTCGCACCGGGGTGGCCGAGCTCGACGGGGATCATCTCATCGGTCAAAAGTTTCAAACTGCGGATGAATTGCCGCCGGTGCCTGCGGATGGCCGGTTCGTTTTCCACAACTTTCAGCATGATTTTCGCTTCCCCGAATTAGAGGTATTCAGCACCCTGCTAATCGAGACGTTTCTGGAAACGCCCCACTGCCGCGGCAAAAACCAGCACGCCGAGAACGGCCAGGGCGGCGTACTGGGGCCAGAGAACGTGCAGCCCCACCCCCTTGAGAAAAATGCCGCGGATGATGATGAGAAAATAGCGCAAAGGGTTGAGGTATGTCAACCCCTGAACGATCTCGGGCATGTTCGCGATGGGGAAGACGAAGCCGGAGAGCATGAAGAACGGGAGGATGAAAAAGAAGGTGGTCATCATCGCCTGCTGCTGCGTCTTCGACACCGTCGAGATGAACAGCCCGATGCCGAGGGTGCTCAGCAGAAAGAGACAGGTCGCCAGGAAGAGGGCGACGACGCTCCCCGCCAGCGGGACCTCGAACCAGTACACGGCGAACACCATGACCATGACCATCTGGCCGATGGCGATGATCGTGTAGGGGATGGTCTTGCCGATGATCAGTTCAATCGATTTCAGCGGCGTCACGATGAGCTGCTCCATTGTTCCATTCTCCCGTTCCTTGATGATTGCCATCGAGGTCAGGAGCAGTGAGATCAGCATGATCAGGAAGGCGACGATGCCTGGGACGAAGAAGTTCTGACTGTCCAGGTTCGGATTGTACCAGGTCCGGATCCGGGCGTCGATCCTCCCGTATCGGAGGTCGCGGCCATGGAGTTCGCGGATCAACTCCTGGTTGAACCGGTCGAGAACCATTGTCGTGTAGGCGATCCGGACGGAGGCCATGTTGCTCATGCTGCCGTCGGCGAGGATCTGGACGGCGGTCGTGTCCCCCCTGCGGATCCGGCTGCTGAAATCGGGAGGAATCTTGATTCCGATGTCGGCCTTCCCGGCAAGGAACAGCTCCTCCATGCCGCGGGAATCGGCCGGCCGCTGGGTGATCCGGAAGATCCGGCCCGAGGTGAAGGCGTCGGCCATCAGACGGCTCTCCCGGGTCTGGGCCCGGTCGATCAGTGCCACGCGGATATCCCGGATGTCATAGTTGACGACGTAGCCGAAGACGAGCAACTGGATGAGCGGCGTCAGGATCAGAATGGGGCGGCTCCGCTTGTCGCGGAAGAGCTGGATGAATTCCTTACGGATCATTTCCCGGATTCTGAGCCAGCTCATAGCCCCTCCCGTTTCAGGATGACGACATTCAGTGTCGCGAGGATTGCGAACATCCCCGTCAGGACCGCAAGATCGGGCCAGAGGTGGGCGAAGCCCAGGTCCCGGAGATAGATCCCGGAGAGGAGATCGATGTAGTAGGTTGCCGGGACAATGTATGTGACGATCTGGAGGGCCTTTGGCATGTTGATGACCGGAAAGACGAAATTCGACAGCAGGAGCGACGGGAGGTAGGTGATCAGGACGGCCATCTGGTTTGCCACCATCTGGGATTTTGTCACCGACGAGATGAGGAGGCCGAGCGTCAGCGCGACCAGGATGTAGAGCGAAGAGGCAAGGATCATCAGCCAGAAGCCCGCCTTCATTACGACGCCGAAGAGAACCTGCCCCATGAGAACGGAAACCAGGACGTCGATCAACGCGATCAGAAAATAGGGGATCGCCTTGCCGATGAGGAATTCCCCCGACCGGACGGGGAGCGACCGGATCGTCTCCATTGTGCCGTTCTCGTACTCCCGGGCGATGACGAGCGAGGTCAGCATCGCCCCCACGATCATGATGATGATGGCGATGATCCCGGGTATGATGAAGTTCCGGCTCTCCAGGTCTTCGTTGAACCAGACACGGATCCGCCCATCGACGGGCGGCCGGATCTTCTCGATTCCCCGGCGGTCGAGATAATCGACCAGGAGTTCCCGGTTGTAGCTCTCGATGAAACCGCTGATGTAGGCGCGGGAGATCCCGGCGAAGTTCGGATCGCTGCCGTCGAGGAGGATCTGGAGGGCGGTTTCCCGGTCCGATACGAGATCGGCGGTCCAGCCGGGGGGGATAATCACGGCCAGCGTCGTCCGGCCGAAGTCGAGCTCCCTGGTTACGGCCCGGGCGTCGGGGAGTTGGGCGGCAATCCGGAAATAGGGGGAGGCGCCGAGACGGCGGATGAAGTCGCGGCTCATGCCCGTCCGGTCCTGGTCGACGACGACCGTTTCGATATGGTCCACGTCAAGGCTGAGCGCATAGCCGAACAGCAGGATCAAAAGCAGCGGAATCGCGAAGGCCAGATAAAGGCTGCGGAAGTCCCGGATCAGATGGTAGATCTCCTTGCGGACAATCGCCCGGATATTGCGGATCTTCACGCTTGCCCCCTTCCGGACATCAGTGCGACGAATGCGTCGTTGAGGTCCGCGTCCGGTTTTCCGGGACAGGCCCCGCGGACGATCTCCTCCGGGCTTCCCATGGCGACGATTTTCCCATCGTTGATCATCACGATCCGCCCGCAGTGGCGCGCCTCGTCCATATAATGCGTCGTCACAAAGACGGTGATCCCCTCGCCGGCGATCCGGCCGATGAAGTCCCAGAAACGACGCCGGGTGATCGGATCGACACCGGAGGTCGGTTCATCGAGAAAGAGGATCTGCGGCCGATGGAGGAGGGCGCATCCGAGGGCGAGGCGCTGGCGCAGCCCCGGCGGGAGCTCCCGCGTCAGGCGGTTGCGCGCCTCCGCAAGCCGCGTCATGTCGAGGACCCAGTCGATCCGCTTCGCCCAATCGTTTTCCGGCACGCTGTATACCCCGAGGTAAAAGCGGAGGTTCTCGAAGGGGGTCAGGTCCTCGTAGAGGGAGAATTTCTGGGACATATAGCCGATCGCATGCTTGACCTGCTCCACCTCCTTGACGATGTCGTAGCCCGCGACCGTTGCCTCCCCCGACGTGGGGGCGAGGAGCCCGCAGAGCATACGGATCGTCGTCGATTTTCCGGAGCCGTTCGATCCGAGAAAACCGAAGATTTCCCCCGGATGAACCGAAAAGGAGATCCGGTCCACGGCGGTGAACGCCCCGAAACGTTTTTCGAGCTCCCGGACGACGATGGCGTCTCCGTTGTTGTTATCGGCAAGGGTCATACAGGCGACTCTAAATCTGTCACTCCTGCGAAAGCAGGAGTCCATAATTGATACTATTCACTGGATTCCCGCTTTCGCGGGAATGACAACGCGGAGGACTTTCACTATTTCCGGGATCATGAAGGGTCATTGCGAGGTCGTCATCCTTCCTGTCCCATCTTGAAGGCATCCTGCGCCAGGTCCGCGTCCGCCTCCCGGATCCTCTCGATGATGGCTTCCTCCAGGTTCGGGAAGCGGGAGCGAATCTCCGCGGGGGTCTCCGTCGCCAGGAGCTCCGCCCGGTGCATGAGGCCCAGCCGGTCGCACCGCTCTCCCTCGTCGAGGTAAGCCGTGGAGACGAGGATGGTCATCCCTTTTTTCCGCATCCGGTCGAGGATCTCCCAGAAATCCCGGCGGGAGACGGGATCGACACCGTTCGTCGGTTCATCGAGGATCAGGAGTTTCGGTTCGTGAACGAGGACGCAGGCAAGGCCCAACTTCTGTTTCATCCCGCCGGAGAGATTTCCCGCCGGCCGGTCCGTGAAGGGGAGGAGGTTGGAGAAGCCGAGGTAGAGGGCCTTCCGCGCCTTCCGCTCCGTGCCGCGGATCCCGAAGATGTTCATGAAAAAGTCGATGTTCTCCTCAACCGTAAGGTCCTGGTAGAGGCCGAAACGCTGAGGCATGTAGCCGATCCGTTCCTTGACGGCCGCCCGGCAGGCGATGACATCCAGACCGTCGATCGTGATCCGGCCCGCGGCGGGTTTGAGCATCGTTGCCGCCATCCGGAGCAGCGTGGATTTTCCCGCCCCGTCGGAGCCGACGAGGCCGAAGATTGTCCCCCGTTCGACCGCAAGCGTTACGTTGCGGACCGCCTCGGTCACGCCGAAATGGCAGGAGACCCCCTCGATCCGGACGAAGGGGCCGCTTGCAGGGAATTTCCGGACGCCACCGTCTCCCTGCGCTCCCGAAGCGTTTCCCCGGTCAGACGGGAGCGGCGGTTCCACCCGTTTCACCCCAGGCTGGGGACACGATGCGGCGTCATGGATGGGGACACCTTGCGGCAAGGTGTCCCCATTTCCGTCAGCGTAACCAGGCATCGGCGGGCATCCCTGACTTGAGTTCCAGACCGGGGTTGGGGATGGAGACCTTGACGAGATAGACCAGCTTCACCCGCTCCTTCTTCGTCTGGATGATTTTGGGGGTAAATTCCCCCTCGGGGGAGATGAACGTGACCGCACCCGCGAAAGTCCTGTCGGGGAAGGTGTCGACGCGGACCTCCGCCCGCTGGCCCGGTTTCACCTTGCCGATCTCCGTCTCGTCCACGAAGATCTTGAGATCGACCGCGGCGAGTTGGGAAAGGGTGAGGACCTCGCGTCCCGGCGTGACCACTTCGCCCGGCTCCACGCTGCGGCTGGTGATGACCCCCGGGCCGGGCGCCTTCAACTGCGTGTAATCGAACTGGATCGATACCTGATCTGCGGCGGCGCGGGCCGCGGCGATGCCGGCGCGGGCCGCACCGACGTCCTTGCGTGCGGCGTCAATCCTCAGGAGGTTGCTCCGGGCCTGTCTCAGAACGGCCTGGCCTTCGGCGAGCCGCGCCTCGGCGGTGCGGATGGTCTCCGTCCGGCTCCCCTCTCTCGCGAGATCATAGGTCTCCCGGCCCCGTTCGTATTCGCGGAGGGCCATATCATGCCGGAGACGGACGGCGTCCCACTCCTTTTCGGAGATGGTTCCATTCGTAAAGAGGTTTTCGTAACGGGCCAGGTTTTTCTTTGCGTCTTCCAGCACGGCGGCGGCGCTCTCCATGGCCTGTTTTGCCCGCTCGATCTCCTGCGTTCGGCTGCCGGCCTTGAGTTCGTCCAACTGCGAGGCCAGCGCGCGGACGCCCGCCTCGGCCCGGGCCGCTTCGGCGGGGAGGGTCTTTTCATAGACCGCCAGCAGGGCCTCCGCCTGTTCCTTGCCTTTGAGGGATTTGTCGAGGTTGGCATTCGCCTGTTCGAGGCGGGAATGGAACTCGGCCGGGTCCAACTCGGCGAGGAGTTGATCCTTTGCGACGGCCTCTCCCTCGCGGACGAGGACCTTGAGGATGCGGCCGCCCGCCTGGAATGACAGGTGCGACTGGGTGGCCTCGATGGTGCCGGAGTAGGAAAGCTCTCCCTTCCGCGCTTTCTGCTGCCCGCGGTAGACGAAAAGGCCCGTACCGATGAGGAGCGCCAGTACGACGATAATGACGATGCGTTTCTTCAAGGGACACCTCCCCGATATAGAGATGGACCGTTCCATACCATTTTCCCGCTGAAAAGGTAAGTGCCCATTTTTATTTGTTGAAAACTGAGCCTTTTTCCGCAGTATGCGGCGCTCACTTTCTCATTTCTTTCTCACGAAGAAGGAAACCATGGGACAGATCTACGGCGGTCATCTGGTGGCGAAGGCGCTCAAGGAGATGGAAGGGGTCTCCACGGTCTTTTCCCTGTCGGGAGATCATATCGACCGGATCTACGACGGCTTTTTCGAATACGGGATCCGGATCGTCGACGACCGGCACGAGCAGGCGGCGGCGTGATCGGGAATCTCATCGTTCAGTCCATCCGCGCCCCCGGAATTGCCTGAAACATTACCGTCTCCGAACCGTCCATATTTCATGCCGAATGGCGTACCCCATAAGGGTTCATCAGGTTGATGCTGATCCCTTCTTAAAACAACATTTGACATATCTTGTATACGAGTGTAGATTTCATATCGTAATCCTTAAGATATTAGAGCCTTTGCAGATCCGCAAATATCTTTCAGCAAACACCATAAGGAACCTTTTTTCTTATCAAACAAAAGGGGCAAGGGGGAGTAATTATGAAAATAAGAATCGTTTTGGTTTTAACCATGCTTTTACTATTCAGCATGGCGTTTGGAAAAACACTCGCAGTGGCTGGAGAACCGGGCCTTAACCCGATTGCAAAGTATGAAGGAGGCTTGCTTTACAAGGCCGGGAAATTCAACGTTGTAGAGCTTCACGGCAATTTTCGCCAGATGGGAAGGCAGTATGGGCATTTGCTGAAGGATGACCTGCAAAAGTTTTACAAGCTGGCTATTGCTGATATCTTCATAAAGGAAAAACACCTCGAATACGGAGTGGCGAAATACGTTTCAGCAGAGCTATTCAGAAGGTTTCCACAACGGTTTAAGGAGATTTTTTACGGGATTGCGGAAACATCCGGCATGGCGCTTGAGGAAGTGCTTGTTTTGAATGAACTTGTCACCCTGTCTCATATTATGGGAGATGCCGTGCATTGTTCCTATATCGCGACATGGGGTGATTACTCGGCGGACGGGTCGATGATTACGGGACGGCACTTCGACTATCCCGAGTTCTTCAACAAATTCGCTGACCATGTGATGGTAACCATATTTAATCCCACTGACGGCAGTGTTCCGACCGCAACGGTGGGGTTCCTGGGCGGTATTGAAACCGTTACGGTGATGAACCGGGGTGGGCTTTTTGCAGAGGTTAATGACGGCACGCCATCGGGTGGAAACACATTTATGGAAAACAGGATATTCAATTTTATACAGATCCTCGATTTTCTCTTCAATTCGTCCGATATGACCCAGCTCGACGCAGCGATGTTTTCCTCTCAACCGATAGTTGCTATTTTGCTCAATGTTGCGGACAGCAATGTGTCTTATTCATACGAATGGCCCACATTCGGCATAAGGCGGAGGGTTCAGGATAAACCGGGACTCCTGGTTTCAACCAATCATTTCGTTGATCCTTCCTGGGGGATCGCCCAACCTTCGGTAGACATATTTCAAACTGTTTCTCGCCGCACCAACCTTCTTGCACTCGGCGAAAAATACAAGGGCAGGTTCAGTGTGGAGGTTATGATGGAGGTTCTTGATACACCTTACGAAAAAGGTGGTGCTCAAAGACCTCGCAACATATATGAAACGATCTTTGTCCCAAAGAATCTTAAACTCTGGCTGAAAACACCTGGTACATCGGACTGGGAGGCTGTTGACCTGGAACGCCACTTCGATATGGGGTCATGATATTCTCCAGGGAGAAAGATCGTGTCCGCTCCTGCCGCCGTTTATCGCCCCCGCCACCCGCAAGATTCGGATTACTACCGCTGCGTAGAGGATTATTTTGAAACCTTTATCGGTATCTACGACGAGCACTTCTCCAGGCAATACGGATTCTGGCGGCCTTATATCGCGCAGGTGATCTATCGTTATCTCGATTGCGGTAATTTGCGCAACGGCTTTGCCCGCGTGAAATGTAAAGGCTGCGGCCACGAATATTTGCTGGCATTTTCTTGCGAGCGCCGCCATTTCTGCCCATCCTGCCACCAGAAACGCGTGGTGGAATTCGGGGAATGGCTCTGCATGGATGTTCTCAAAAAGATCACTCACCGTCATTTCGTATTCAGCATCCCGAAAATCCGCCGCTTGCGATCTCCAGCTTCAAACACACGCTGATACCATCTACGGCGACCCCGAATACTCTTGGGATGCCTATATTCATGCATAACGCCTCATCGAAAAAGGCGTGCAGAAGAGGTTTGCCTGGATTGTGCTCAAAAACGCTATCTTGCCGGGTGCCTTGGCCAAAAGATGGGATGATTTTTCAAAAGAGCGGCCGTCGATCCACCTCCCTCCTCCAATCGCATCACCAGCCACCGGTTTTCAACGTAAAGCAGACGCAAAATATCCCTTGACAAGCCAAAATAGTCACCATAGACTCCTACCGTCGAAAAGCAATGTCTTATCAATAATATATAAAACCGGCTATAAGACAAACAATAAAAGTTTGGAGGGTTCGTCCAAATAATAGCTAAATAATGTTAACACGGGTTGTTGCATATTGATAATACTACACCTCCGGCAACCAGATGGAGACAAACAGAAAGGAGCACGATATGAAGAGAAGAGTAGTATTTTTGGCGTCGTTTATTGTAATTTGTTTTACCGTTAGCCTTGTTTTTTCCCCTGCCACGCTTGCCGCAGAGCCTTCAAAGAACATTTCCGCTGTTCTGAAGGCTGGCGGAGGAGCCGTTGGCGGTGTGGGCTACATGGTTATGACAGGTATGTCCAAGGTAGTTAAAGACCAATACAAGAGGATGGATTTCACCGTTGTACCAGGAGGATGGGTCGGCAACCTACCTAGAACTAACACAGGCGAGATGGATCTTTCCAGCACAACCATCGCCATGTGTTCACTTGCTGTGGCAAAGAAAGATCCCTTTCCCAATCCACTTCCCAATATCAGGGCTCTCTACAGCACACAGGACAAGCTTTATTACTTTGCAATAGTAAGAAAAGAAG
>JAFGRP010000004.1 GCA_016935075.1 Deltaproteobacteria bacterium
AGAATGATTTTTTTGTCTTTTTTGCTCATGCCTCTACCCCCATTTACTTTCAAATTTTGTTTTGCTTCATGTATGCCTCGACATCGAACTTCGACTTAAAGCCGCCGTAACTCATATAACTTGTTGTGATTGATAACATGCGGTAACCAATCCAAGTGTAAAGGATAACATGCCGTGGGTCAATAGAAATTTAACCGCAATCTATGGCTTATGACGCGGATTTTCATGGAACGGGTGCATCGGGTCGGCCTTTCAGTTCAGCCATCAGCCAGATTACCGCCAACTCCTTCGCCTTGGCCTCCACATCCACCGTCATCTCCCGCCCCAGCCAGCATGCAGGAAAATCAGCCGGATCGATATAATCGGCGTGTGGTTTAGGATCACCACTCTGCCACCCGTTGCGGGGCGAGGAGATGTGACAGTACTGCTCCCGTCCGACAGCCCGCCAGCTTTTTCCCGCCAGCGTCGTTGCCTGGTCAACAGACAGGCCATCCGGAAGGCAGCGATGATGATGGACATCATACACCAGAGGAATCGAAAGACGTTCACAGAAGGACAACAGATCCCTTGGGGTGTAGCTGACATCATCATTTTCGAGGGTCAGCCTTTTTCTGACGGCAACCGACAGATCAGGCAAAACATCATTCAAGCGCTGCAATGCCTGGAATTTATCCCCATACACGCCACCAGCATGAATATTGATCACGTCCGCCCCCACCGCCTCGGCAAGCATCCCCTGATATTCGAGTTCACGAATTGAATTCTCGACCACCTGCGAATGGGGTGATGACAGTACGACAAACTGATCGGGGTGGAAACTGAGACGGATATCATACTGACGAGCCAATATCCTGATTTCATGCATTATCTGCCTAATTTTCTTCCCATCCGGCAGATCTTCTAACCGGTAACCAACATCCGGATGCGTCATGCGAGGGAAAAGCGGCGACATGATCCTGAAAGCCCCAATGTTCAAACGATGGACGGCTTCAAGCGCCAGATAAAGGTTACTCGCGTTGTGGAAGCAAATTTCAGAGAGGTTCTGCAGTTGCCGGTCTCGCTGAAGCGACAGCAATCTTTTCGCAGTGGTCGTGCGAAACGAAACGGGTTCTTTTTTAAACAGGCAGCAGAGGCCGAAGCGCATGGGACATCTCCTCGCAGGGGACCATGACCATCATGGTCAACATCATGGCCATTTGCGGGATCTTCGGGCTCATGCGTCATCTCTTTCAATGATAACGATGCCCAGATACCCATCCACGGTGATGATATCTCCTGTCCGGATCCGGCTGGTCGCGTCGGGTACGCCCGTTACGCAGGGGATACCGTATTCCCTGGCGATGATGGAACCGTGTATGAGCATGCCACCCCTGCGTTCGACGATAGCCGCGGCGAGGGGGACAACGAAGGTCATGGTCGGATCGACGGCGTCACAAACCATGATCTCGCCCGCCTTGAACCGAAATGCGTCCGCAGCGTCCATAACGATGCGAACGGTTCCGGTGGCAAGGCCAGGTCCAGCCGGTTGTCCGACAATCTGACGGGCTCGTGTCGAGAAGCCATTGGCTTCGGCGTTGGCGGCCTGCGGGGAATGTGTATGGGTCACTTCCGCGATAACGGATGCCACATCCCCGGACCATGCCGCGGGTCTCGGCGCGAAAACACCCTGTTCCTTCCGGCGCCCCAACTCTTCCAGCGCCTTCACGAGTTGGGCTTTTACCCGCCCGATATACATGTTGTCGTTGTCCCGAAGCCTGTAGCTCGCCCGTCCAAGGTCGAGCTGCTCTTCTGCCTCCTGTCGCTTCTTGCCGGTGAAGTGAGAAAGAAAGACCTCTCTCCGGTCCCCCACTTCGGACCCGGTCCCGAGCTCTTCGAGAGGTTTTCGTCCGGCCAATTCCAGAACAAAGGGGATCAATCTCTCGCCATACTGGGTGCCGCCCGGCAGCGATTCAAACAGGTCTCCGAATCTCATGATAAACACTTCGAGCCGCTCGCTGAAGGATTCGGGAATGACGCCACGGCCGAGTGCTTCCCTGAGGGAGGCATCGATGCGCACAGTACTCGCCAAGTCCTCGAGTGCCCGGTTCCGCTCCAGACTGACCATTTCCGTTGCTCCGAGCAGGTCCATGAACTCGAAGGGATCGCTCGGCCGGACGGCATCGTTGTATACCATCCCGAAAAGACGAATGCCGTGGGCCATCGGGATGAAATCGTCCCGGTAGATGCCCTGCCATTTTTTGTAAATACGCGCGCGCTCTTCGATCTCGCAGACGAGCTCTGCCTCATTCAGTGAAGCCAGGCTTCGGACAGCGAGGCGATCGGCATCGCGCAGCATCTTCGGAATAAGTTCCTCCTCGACCCGGCGGCGCAGGTCTTTGAGATTTTCGAAAGTCCGGTGAAGGCTCCGGTACCAGGGGCGCTGATCGTCGGTTGACGTCTCGCCGACAGTAGTGATAGGCCGCGACTGGAGCAGGAAAAGCCTATCCCCGTCATATGTCCACTCCATGTCCTGCGGTCTACCGAAAATTGCCTCTCCGCGAAGCACCATGCGATGGACATCCTTTACCTCAGAATCAGCGAGTGGGGCTGACTGTATTTTGTCCGGCGGGAGAGACTCAGTTCTCACGCCCTCCTCTGCCAGCAAGACAAAGCGGTCTCTCAACGGAGAATGGTGCGACACGATGCGGCCGCTGGCACGTTCGAGAATCCAGCGATCCGGTTCCACCTGGCCGCTTACCAGCCCCTCGTTCAGCCCATAAACCGCTTCTACCACCGACTGGGCATGGTCGTTTGGATTGACTCCGAACACAACGCCCGAGCGATTCCCGGGTACGATCTCCTGCACCACCACCGCCATGGCGCTCCTCTCCACATCGAGCCCCAGTTCACGCCTGTAGAGCAGCGCCGCATCGGACCAGAGGGATGCCCAGACGAGCCGGATGTGCTCTAGTAGCGCGTCCATCCCATGGATGTTGAGATATGAATCGTGGAGCCCCGCAAAGGAGGTCTTCGATGAATCCTCACCCGGGGCAGACGAGCGCACGGCTATTGCTCTGTCATCTGCGAATCCAGAGAGATCGTGTTTAAGTCTTACGGTAAGTCTCTCGGGCATCGGCGTTCTCAGGAACAGGTTCCGGATCCTGAGGGCGGTGTCCCATATCTCTTCCCAGCGCATGTCCTCGAAACGCTTACGGTTGAGCTCCCGGAGAATCTTGACCCTGAGACCCGTGTCCGCTAAATAGCGGAGATAGGCCTCCGTCGTGATGCAGGTGCCGGAAGGAACAGGCAGGCCTTCTCTGGCCATCACACAAAGGGCAAACCCCTTGCCGCCGACGAACTCGCGCTGTTCATCGGCAACATCCTTGAATTCAATGGCAACGCTCATGGGGTTACCTGCAGCTCGATCACATCCTGGAAGCGGCGGACCAGGATGTACTTCTCGACATTCATACGGAACAGAGCGGTAGACGGTGAGGAGACGAACTCCTTCAGGTGCGGGTGCCGCGCCATGTATATGCCGCGTGCCTGCTCCGACTCAGTGCCCTTTAACTCCACGGCTTTGCCCAGTGCGGTCAAGGCCAGCGCGCGAAAGGGATCCGCCAGTCCATGCGAGCGGTTGTCCACGAGGAGTGCGATCTGCGACGCCTTCATCAGGTTGGCATACTTTCTCGTGGCCCTTGTTGTTGCAAATAGGATGTGCCTCAGATCATTGGAGGCAACAAAGCATATAAGATTGCTGTACGGTTGATCGCCGGTTCTGGTCGATATCACGGCAAGTCTTTGATCTTCAAGCAGTTCGTGCAACTGCCTCGGCAAATCATTCTCTTCATTCATGGCCAACTCCAACTACCGGCGGAGAAAGCCGGGTGTTGACAAAATTTTCGCTGTTTCCAACTTCGTGGCAAAGAGACGCCAGACCATGTATCACGCTTCCGCAAGCCCCTATCATACAGCCTATCAATATCATGATTACCGAAAAAAAACATTACTGATAACCATTCGAAAGTGATAGAATCATATAACCGACAGACACCGAGTACCATCACCATAAGCAGTGCTTTAGGAGGGCATGGACATGACACGACTCATCACCCGTAGACTGGGTCGCACCGAACGGCAGGTGACGACGCTTGGCCTCGGCGGCCAGGCTTCAATCCAGTGGACTGCCGATGGAGTGGACCCCATCGCCATCATCGAAAAGGCCTACCGGCTTGGCGTCAACTATATGGACACATCAAACATTTACGGACCAAGCCAAAAAAACTTCGGCGCGGCCTTCCGCCGTCTTGGCCTCTCTCCGTCAGCGGCCAATTACGACCCTGCGGCCCGCAGGCGGATTTTTGTTGCTACAAAGACCCACATTCGCACGGCACGCCGCCCGGAGGGCGAACGCTTCCGCACCGATTTCAGCGAAGGGATGCTGGACGACTTTCATGTCTCCACCGCTGTCGAGGATGTCCGCCGCTCCCTGAGCCTGATGTTCGGCGATGGGGAGGGGGGCTATCCGGACGGGGCCTACCTGGACAGTGTGCAGTTCCACAACATTAACACCATGGATGAAATTGACATGCTCTTTGAAGGCTTCGAAGACGCGCGACCGGAGCGGGATTGGATGGGCGCGCTCGCGGCGATGCTGGACCTCAGGGAAGGCACGAACAGGACCGGCTGTAATCCCAAGAAAGAAAAGCTCATCCACCACATCGGTATTACCGGACATTGGAACTCGGCAGCACATATTTACGCCATCCAGCGGGACAGCCGTCGCGTCCTCGACACCTTGCTGGTTACAATGAATCCTAGCGACGGCAGGCATATGGCGCACCGATTCAACGCGGTCGCGGTAGCGGCGGCGGCCGACATGGGAGTGATCGGGATGAAGATCTTTGCCGACGCCGCCTATTATCACAAGGCGGTGCAGTTCTCCGACAGCTCCGATCATGTCTATCACAAGGTGGGCTCTCCCGAACTGCCGAGTGCCGAGTTGATCCGGTATGCCCTTTCCGTTCAGGGGATAAGCACGATCATCGTTGGGATAGGCCATATCGACGACGATGCCGAACAGTGTCAACTCTCCCGAAACCTCGCCGACGCCCAGCTTGCAGAGCCGCTCGACGAAGTCGCGATGGCGGCCATCGAGGCCAGGCTGACCGCAGCGGGGAAGCATCGGGCGAACGATTACTTTCAGCGCAAAGCCATAGGCCTCACGCCGCCGCGCAATGTGGGCGTCGAACCTGACAGCTCCTCACAGCTCTTCGGTCGTTTGGCGGTCCGCGTCACGTGGGACACCTCTTACGCCGGGGCCGTTCCAATCGAGCGCTATGATGTGCTCCGCGATGGTGAGGTGGTAGGAAGCGTTCCGCACGCCCCACAGTTCACGATGCGGCGGTTTTGCTACGACGATGTCTTCCCCGAAGGCCGGCCATCGGGGAGCCACAGCTATAGCGTGCGGGGGATCGATGTCGCAGGCGCAAAGGCTGAAAGCATATCTTTTACGGTTGATCCCGGGACGGAGCCATGATGGTAAGAATCAATACGAATGAATGACTGCCGTGAAAGCCGCCAACGCCCTTCAGATTCACCCCCGGGCGCGCCATGCTCAAGACCACGCCTTCGCTGAAACAGTAAACTCAGGTGTCAAGAAAATAATGCTACCTTTGAGAGGGTCGAACATATGATCCTGAAAGAGTTCTATTTGTTGTTCTTCCATAAGAAGATTTAACAACCCCTTCTCCGGACGGGGGAGCTGGTGAGCGAATGGGTAGCGGCTCTCAACGGCAAGGTTTCCCTCTCCACCCTGGCCGCCGCGGTACACCCCTATCCAACCCTTGCAGAGATTAGCAAGCGTGTGGCCGGCAACGTCTTGGCAGAAAAGATCTTTTCCGAACGGGTCAAAAAGACGCTCCGGTTTTTCTTCAGTCTCAAGGGGCGGGCCTGTGGGGAATGAGCCGCGGGTTTGTTTACCAAGGAGCTTCGAAATAACCGACAAGCGTAATTCTCAAAGCTTTGGTCTGATTTTTAAAAGCAGGTCTGCCACCCACCCGCTAAAACTTATTCTTGATCCAGCGAATCACCGCACCCATGACGGGGATCTTCTCGTAGACCGCTCCCGTGTCCCAATAATCCTGATGGAAGATCACCTTGCCCTTGGCGTCGTAACGGACGTGGGACATGCCCACCGTCCGGATGGGGTCGTCAGGGCTGCGCTTCATCGTCAGGTGCATGACCCAGCGGAAATAGTAGTTGCCCCGATGAACGGCCATCTCCTGGATGTCGAACGTGCAGCTCTGAATCCCCTCGGCGCTCTTGAGGAAATAGTCCTCCATCGCTTCGATCCCCGCGACCTCCTTGAAACCGTCCCGGAAATAGGCGCCGTCCGCATACAGCCCGCGCAGCCCTTTCCGGATCACCTCTGAGGAAAAGACCCGGTAGAAATCCACGAAGCG
>JAFGRP010000065.1 GCA_016935075.1 Deltaproteobacteria bacterium
ACCGCGCCGGGGCGCCGGTCTTGAGCTGACCGGCGTTGGTCGCCACGACGACATCGGCCAGAAAGGAATCCTCGGTCTCGCCGGACCGATGGGAGAAGAGGCAGGTATAGCCCGCCTTCCTGGCCGTCTCCACGGTCTTCAGGGTCTCCGTCAAGGTTCCGATCTGGTTGAGCTTGATCAGGACGGAATTGGCGACGCCCTGCTTGATCCCCTCGGCCAGGATCTTGGGATTGGTGACGAAGATGTCGTCGCCGGTGAGCTGGATCTTCTTCCCCAGCTTCTTGGTCAGGATCCGCCAGCCCGCCCAGTCATCCTCGGCCAGGGCGTCTTCAATGCAGATGATCGGGTACCTGGAAACGAGCCCCTTGTAGTAGTCCACCATCTCCTCGGAAGAGAGGGTTCTGTTGTCCGCCTTCAGCAGATATTTCCCATCTTGATAAAATTCGCTCGCTGCCGGGTCGAGGACGATCGAGATCTGCCGGCCGGGCTTGTAGCCGCTCTTCTCGATGGCGGAGATGATCGACTTGATGGCATCCTCATTGGAAGCCAGGTTGGGAGCGAAGCCGCCCTCGTCGCCCACCGCCGTATTGAGTCCTTTGGATTTCAGGACCGATTTCAGGGTCTGGTAGGTTTCGGCGGCCATTCTCAGGGCTTCCTTAAAGGAAGGCGCGCCGATGGGGGCGATCATGAATTCCTGGATGTCCACGTTGTTGTCGGCATGCTTGCCGCCGTTCAGGATATTGAAGCAGGGAACGGGAAGCCTACAGGCCTCTTTCCCGCCGATATAACTGTAAATGGGTTTCCCCTTGTCGATGGCAGCGGCCTTCGCCACGGCAATCGAGACGCCGAGTATCGCGTTTGCGCCCAGCCTGGCTTTGTTCTCTGTACCGTCGAGATCGATCATGTGTTGGTCGATCGCCGCCTGCTTCTCCGGGGCTAAGCCCTTGAGGCGGGGGGCGATGATCTTGTTGACGTTGGCCACGGCCTTCTGCACGCCCTTGCCGTGGAAGCGCCCCTTATCGCCGTCGCGCAGCTCGACCGCCTCCCGGCTCCCGGTGGAAGCGCCGGAAGGAACGGCGGCCCTTCCCAGAATCCCGTTGTCCAAAATTACGTCCACCTCAACCGTGGGATTTCCCCGTGAGTCCAATATTTCCCGAGCCTTGATTTTTTTGATCTTTGACATGACGATTTCCCCTTTCGTAAAGTGTTGTTATTTCTTTTCAAAACCGCAGAGTGGCTTTGCAGCGTTTCGGTTTCAGCAGCAGGTCGAAGGCGTCGATCACCCGGGACACATGGATGTCCGAGGCCATCAGGGCTTCAGTGGCGCACCCCTCCGCGCCGGACACGGCGATTCCCAGACGGGCCGCTTTCAACATCTTCCGGTCGTTCAGGCCGTTGCCGACGGCGACCACCCCTTCCGGGTCCAGTTCACGGACGAATTTCTCTTTCCGGACATCGAGCCCCGAACCGGAAACGAGATGCACCGTGCAGGGCAGCCCTTCCGTCTCCGACCACGCCGTTTTGAACGTGTCCGCCGTAAGAATATCCACGGTCAGTTGTTTGGAGATCTCCCGGATCCTCTCGGCGACCCCCTCCAGGAGGATCCCGTCGCAGGACAGGGTACCCGTAAAATCGGATACCAGGTGTTCGAGGCGGACAGGTCCGAAGCCGGGGATATCGATCTCGATCATGGCTTTCCTCCTTCCTGACTCATGTCGGCCAGCCGTGTTTTAAGATCCTCGATCAAATTTTCGATTTCCGCTGTTCTACCGGGGTTTCCCGCCAACAGGGTCTCAATCGTGGCGAGCTCGTCCTTCACGTATCCGGCCGCCTGCTTGCGCATCTCCTCAATCGCCGCGTTGATCCGGCCCTCCCACTGGGCGCCGAGACGGGAGAGATTCATCTCCACCGCGCGAGGGATCAGGGCAATCAAGTGTTTTTCAAATAGTTTGCGAAAAAGGAACATCGGGATCATGAACCAGAGCAGGTCGAAATGGAAATCGAAGACGCGGATGAACCCGACATCCGGATGGGACGGTTCGGCT
Source organism: Deltaproteobacteria bacterium (assembly GCA_016935075.1). Taxonomy (GTDB): domain Bacteria; phylum Desulfobacterota; class Syntrophia; order Syntrophales; family UBA5619; genus UBA5619. The sequence goes on from JAFGRP010000065.1 coordinate 2,046, forward strand.
ACCTCGATTCGCCAGTCGGTCTCCGCGAGTTTCAGCCCCAAGACGGTTTCGATGTTCTGACCCAGTAGGGCCCGAAACGAGGAGAGCGACCGGTTGAATCCGGCATGAGCCTTTTTCAGGGTACCGAGAAAATAGCGGTTCTCCGTCCGGGAGAGGCGGTCCATCTCCGTTGTCATTGTTTCCGTCAGCCATATCTCGTATCTCCTGGTCAGACGCCAGAGGTTCCCCTGCCATTGGGGAAGTTCTCGGCCCAACTCTTCCGAAAACTTTTCTTGAAGCGGCATCTGCAGGCGGCCCAGGCGCTGCATGATGAAGGTCCGGGTCTGACGGGAATTTTCCCGGGCGATCAACATCAGATCTTCCTGAATGGCCGTCAGGCTCAGCTTCTCGTCCAAGATCCTTCCCCGGATCTCATCCCTGTCCCGGTCGTTCCGCAGGGCAATTTCCCGGGCGATCTCCAGGTAGCCGAGACAGGCCAGGGCGAGGTATCTTGCCTTATGCCGCAGGATGTTTCTGAATTCGACATCGCGGCGCAGGGAGAGTTTGATCAGAATCTCCATGGCGATGCGGCGGCTGTGCCGTTCCGTGTCAGCCCGGGTCGAAAAAAGATAGATCGGATATTTTCTGCCCAGTTCCTTCTCCAGCGCCCCTTCCAGGAAGCGAACGACCTCCGTCCGCTGTTTAGAGGTCAGCAGATCGACTTTGGTCAACAGCAGGAGGATGTTCGGCGTGTGGCGCGCCAGTTCCCGGAAGAGCTCCAAGTCGTCATCGGAAAGGGGGCGATCAGAACTGACGGCCACGATCGCGGTACCGACTTCGGGAAGCCAGTCCTGTGCGGTCTTCATGTGGGCCTTGAAAACGCTTCCCATACCGGGGGTGTCCACCAGCCTCAGTCCCCGATAGTCCTCCAGAAGGGGCGTCTCCACGTCCACCACCTCCACGTTCCTGGCATTGCCGGGGTTCCCTGCCTCGGAGATGAAGTCGGCCAGTTGCTCCAGAGGGGTTTCAACCTGCGAACCGTCGAAACGGGTGACTGTCGCCCGCTCTTCCTGCCCGTACTGAAGCCGGGTGATCACGGTCGTCACCGGGACAACGCCGGTGGGGAGGAGCGGCTTCCCCAGAAAACCGTTGAGGAAGGAACTCTTGCCGGCCTTGAACTG
>JAFGRP010000066.1 GCA_016935075.1 Deltaproteobacteria bacterium
ATGGTTTCCCACGGCGCTAGTGCAATCCCGACGGCCACGTTCATCGTCGCGGCGGAACGGGGTTCTTTTGCGGAGATCATGGCCAATCGACCTGCCAGGCCTGCACCGGTAGCCGTTGCGCGGCCTTCCGCCCATGAGTTGCGCGGCTCCAGCCGCCAGACCGGTTTGGATGCATCGTGGGGCAACCCGTGCAGGCGCGCGACGATGGAATACAATCGGAAGTCTTCCGATGATTCCCCGCTGGCTTCCGTCGCGAAAAGTTCCTTCTCGACGCGCTTCCCGTCCGGTCGCCACCAGGGCTCGTACATCGATGGGTAGTACGACACGGCCGCAAGTTCCACCGAACCGACCGACAAGGGAGCGACGCACGGAGCGGGATTGATGACCCTCATGCCCTGTGACGAATCCTTAAAGTCGAGTACATCGCGCGGATCGCCTTCGAATGGACCATAATAGGTATGCGTACTGGAGCCAACCGGGTCGGACTGGACATAGAAGCAATTCTTCGAGGGGGTGAAGTACACGGCACCATCAAGACCTGAATAGACGCAGACCACCTCCTTGCGCATCTCGTACGAACCCGATCCAGCCGGTTGTTCCTCCCAAAGATCCGGCAACCCGGCGGCATCTGTATGCGCGGGGGCGGCGGAGAGATCCAGTCCGTGGAACAACTGGCTGGCGGCAGCAACCGCTTTTTTGCCCGCCAGCCGCTGTCTGACCTCCTGCTCCTTGCGCGCCTTCGCATCGCCGTCGGATTCCGCAGGATGCTTCATCAGTTTGTAACGAATTTTCACGCTTCCGTTCGGGGAATCGTTATAGTCGACGAATTGCAGGAGTCCGAGCGTTCCCGCACTCGTTTGGAACAGGTAGGTCCTGGATTGTTCCGGATCCGTAGATACGGTGTTGACGGTGAGAACGCTTTGTGACATTTCCGGCAGCCCGCCGAATCGAGTGTCATTAAACTTCCTGGCGAGCAGCATGCGGGTCATCTCCGCCAGACCGGGGGGATGCGCCCACGTCTCATCGGGCACGCACACGGCAGTGAGCTCGTATCCCAGTAAACCCCGAACATCCTGCGATGTCGTATTCGCCACGGCGTCAATGTCATGGATCGTCGCCCAGTTCCAGACCGCTTCTCGGTCATCCAACGATAGACTCCCGCCGGGAGACCGGATCCTGCCGGACTCAAAATCGAAGAAGGCGTAGTTCCGGTTTTCGCTCGGGTCTTTCAGCGTCTGCTCCAGTACCGGACCGAAGGCCGTCTCCTCGGTCGTTCCGAAATTCACTTGATCCATCCCTGCCGATTTACACATAGCGATGAGTTCGGTCACCTTTGAACTCAGGGTATTGCGGTCGGCACGAATTACGGCTGAATCTGCCCCGGTGGCTGACAACTCCTTGAGTTTTTGGAGTAGCTGGTCTTTAGGTGAGAGTTCATCGTTGACGGTGACAAGGCCATTTTCACTGAGGTAGATCTGCACCGGTTCGGCGGAGGCCTGTGTTGCACCCGGTTCGACTGTGATTTCGACAGGATTGCTCAGGATATGGATCGGTGTGCCGGCATGGGCCGTCGTGCCGAATGCGCTGAACCTGGCCTGAACGGTATGAGTTCCCGGCCCGAGGTGAAGTTCAGGCGGTCCACTGACCGCTTTCACCGCCTGCCAGCGGCTGTCGAGGATCAACTGCCCGTCCATGATGCGCTCCCCGGGACCATACGTCGGCAACTGGCCGGCCACCCGCGGGTGGTATTGGTACAGGACGCCATCCACCAGGATTTCCGATGGCATTTCATCGGCGTTGAGCATCACTTCGATATCTTCCGATTGGTTCTGTAGATCGAACTTCAATATGGGGGCAGCCCCGCTTTCCGATCCGGACGCTATGCGATTCGTACGCAACCGTGCCCGAATACCGCTGACGCTTTCCCCCCACGGGGTGGTCAGCATGGACGGTGCGATCTGTTGATTCGTTTGGGCCCCCTTTACCAGCTTGTAACGAACCTTCACGGCATCAATCCCGCCGTTTGGCGGACCGGTCTCGCCAACCACCTGAAGCAGGCCCATCGCTTCATAGAAACTGAATCCGTAAATGCCTGGCGGCAGGAAGGTCTCCGGCTGATGCATCGAAATCCGCTGATTAGCTTTCTGCGCCGCAAAACGTGTTTTCAGTGTTGCGGGTGAAAGGTTGACCCAGTCCTCGGGCTCCAGTTCGAGCAGGGTCATGTCTACGGCCATGAGACGGCTGAAACTGCTGTCGATCGGATTGCGAAACAGATGGCCTCCGACCCGGCACACATCCTGCGCATACATCATGTCATTCAAGGGGATGAGCTCGCCGGTTTTCAAGTTCAGGCAAGCACCCGATAGCGGAATATCCCGCTCGATCACCGGGCCGAAGGTATTTGGGTTGGTGTCGGCGGCAAGATAGGGCAGCACTTCCACTTCGACCGGGTTGCTTACTGGGCGGTAGTCATCGGGTTCCCCTTCCTGGGGGATGGGGTAGATGCTTGGGAAGAGAACGCGAACCACATGTTTGCCCGGCGACCATTTAAAAGTCTTCGCGCCGGCATCCTTGGCCAAGGGGTGCAGCTCGTACGAGTTGATCCATGTTCCGTCTTTGTCAACCAGTCGAACATGGCAACCCGTTTGGTCTTCGTGAAAGCGTAGCGTGACGAAATCGAGCTCTATTTCGCCCGGTTGGAACACTACTTTCCGTTCCCAAGCGGTCGTGATGCAGACACATTGGTATCTATGGCCGTCCACTTCCAGTTGGTACCCTTCCAATGTCCGACGTATTGCATCCGGATCGGCGTATTCCCATTGCTGCCTTTGCAGATCGACTAGAAATGTGGGGAGTTCGTTGGCCGGCCAAGCATCTTTCTGCGGTCGGAGGCGCACCCGCCACGAGGCCGTCCACTCACCCCATGGCATGGCGCTGTCGATCTTCGTCGCCGGTCCGGAGGTGCGTTCAACCAGCTTGTAGCGGATTTTTACGCCGCGGGGATTTTCGGAGAAGCCGGTGATTTGCAGAATGCCTTTTCCGCCTTCGCGGGTTTGGAATGCGTAGGAATTCGACCGCTCTCCCTGTCCGCTGATTTTCACCGGATAGCCGGGCTTGCCATGGGTGAGCATGGCCATCGCGGATTTTGCCAACAACGAATGGCCCACCGCTTCATCCATTTCGAAATCCAGGGGGATTGCGATCATGTCGATTCCCAACAGTCCCGGTGTCTTGTCGAAGTCACTGCCCGCATCGATGCCCTGCTCCCGCACCCAGGTTTCGATCCCCCCGTTGACCCCTTTCAGCGACATGGGAGGCGTTAGTAACTTACCGGTATCGAAGTCGACAAAACAATCCCGGCCGGACACATCATCGTAGACCACCTGCTCGATCACCGGGCCGAAGGATGCGGGGATGTCTGCCGCTTGCTGATCCATTTCCCTTTCGGCGAGATTTTGGCGATGGCTTTCTCTGGCTTCGATTTCTTTCGCACGCACGGCTTGTTCGAGCGTCCGTTCGCGTTTAATGAGAGCCTGGTGGAGGAGCATGGCACCAAGGACGCTCATGATCAGTATGATAACCCACGATCCGGCGATCCAGCGGCTCATGCGGACGCGGAGCGAGGCCAGCGCACATCCGAATGAAGCGAGGGCGCAGAGCCCGCCAAAAACAATCACCCATCGATCAAAAGGGGACAAGGCCAGCAGCAGCGGCGTGCCGAGCAGCGCGGCGAGCAGAAACCCGAGACTCCATCGGCTTACGGATCTTCTATTATTGCTGCGTGTTCGATTTTGTGAACCGTATCCGGAGTCCGCCGAAGCTTGCCGGCTCTCATCCAAGGGTTGCTTCACCGCTCGCCAGACGCGGCGGATGATGAACCCATCCGCCAGAATGACCACGAGCAATGTAATCAGAAGCACGGCTGCTCCGCCGGGAGCGGCGCCATACGACACCTGCTCGGTCTGGTAGGGTTTAGGCGTGAAAGACTCCAGAATAAGAAAGACGCCCCAGCCGATCAATCCATCCAGCGCCAGCAATGGAAAGAAAAGACCGTCGAACACCGCCAGCCCGAGCCCGTAAAGTTTCCCTGCCGAGCGGCGGATTTGTGCGACGGCGATCCAGCCAAGCAGCGTTGTGCCGAACGGGGCGGTCAGCCCAGCTGGAATGAGCAAGATCATCAGCAGAATCTGCCACCAGGCGGGGCCCGTCGGTTCTTGCCCGGCCGGGACCTGGTAGGAAACGAAAACCATGGGCAGCAGACCCAGTACAAAGAGCGCCCACACCGCTCCCACCATGGCGGTGCGGGAAATGCGGGGAGGTTTCTCGGTTGCCACGCCTCCTGACTCCTGTCTTCGGTCCTCTGTCGAAACGATGGTTTCCACCGCGGTCTTGAGGACGCTGGCCTGCTGATAGCGGAGGTCGGGTTTTTGTTCGAGGGCGCGCAGGACGACTTCGTC
>JAFGRP010000067.1 GCA_016935075.1 Deltaproteobacteria bacterium
GGCGGCACGCCGGAAGACGAGGCGAAGGCCCCAACGCTGATCGGGCAACTGGACGAGCATACGAACCTGAAAAATTATCTTGCCGCAGTTCAATACCTCAAGACCCATCCGGTGACGACCGGCAAAGTCGGGGTGGTCGGTTTCTGCTGGGGAGGGGGGGTGGCAAACCGGCTCGCGGTGAATTCGCCGGACCTGTCGGCGACGGTTCCCTACTACGGCAGGCAGCCGGCCTCCGGCGACGTCGATAGAATCAAGGCGTCGTTGCTCCTCCATTACGCCGGTCTCGACGAGGGGATCAACAAGGGGATTCCCGCGTACGAAGCCGCTCTGAAGAAGGCGTCAATCGATTATCGTCTCTACATGTATGAGGGCGCCAAGCATGCCTTCAACAATGACACGAATGCCGCCCGATACAACAAGGAAGCGGCCGAGCTTGCGTGGCAGCGGACCATTGCCTTCCTGAAGGAGAAGCTCAAGACGTAACGGGCTGTTGACCGGGAGCGCATCCCGCAATCTCCGCCTTTGGCGGGGATAAGGGGCGCAATAAAAAAACGGATGGTTACATTGCCGGGAAGCGGCGCGCCCTGTGGGCGGGCTGCTTCCAAAACGCCCATCTGCTTAAGTTTCTCTCATCCGTATGGACTTTTTCAACATGCCAAGAATATCCGACGGGTATTCTTAGTCAGGCTGAGGGGAGAGGGGGATGCCCGTTCATCTGCCCAAACAGCATTTCTTGTACTTCCGGCCGCTGCCGCAGGGACAGGGGTCGTTGCGGCCCGTTTTGACGCCGTCGCGGGTATACCCGGCCGGGACGGCCGGCGCCTGCCGTTCGCCGGACTGCCTGCGCCACAGGTCGGCCAGCTCGGTTAAGAAGGGCAGGCAGTGGGTAAAGAAACGCCGATAGCCGGCGCAGAGGTAATTGAGACCCGTTTCACCTTCCGGCGTCGTGATCAACCGGTCTTTCGGACACCCGCCATGACACATGTTCAGGACCGCGCATTTCCGGCAATAGAGGGGCAGCGCGGCCCGTTTTGCATTCCCGAACGCCCTTTGCGCGTTGCTTTCGAGTAATTCAACCAGCGGCGTCTCCCGGATGTTTCCCAGTCGATGTTCCATATCGACGAAATGGTCGCATGAAAAGAAATCGCCGTTGTGCTCGATGACGGGGATGTCTCCGCATGTCGGCCGGAAGATGCACAGTTCATGTTGCCGGCCGAAGGCCGTCGCCGCTGCCTCTTCGAAGATCTGGACCTTCATTCGCCCGATATCATGACTCAGCCACTCGTCGAAGACGGTGCAAAGAAAAGCGCCGAACGCTTCGGCCGGCACGCTCCGTTCGCTGACGCCGCCTTCGGCCTCCGGTTGGGGCTCGACCAGCGGAAGAAAACTCAGATAAGATGCATGCATCTGCCTGAAGAACCGGTACAGCTCCAGGGGATGACGGACATTCTGTTCATGCACCACGCACAGGATGTCGCAGGGGACTCCATGCCGACGCAGGAGGTCGTACCCGCGCATCGCCTGCCGGTGGGTCGGTTCTCCCTTTTTGGTTACCCGGTACCGATCATGCATTTCCTCCGGTCCGTCCAGGCTCAGGCCGACCCCAAAACCCTCCGAGGCCAAAAAAAGGCACCACTCCTCGTTCAGAAGGGTGCCATTGGTCTGAATGCCGTTGATGAGGCGCCGTCCGGAGGGCAGATGCCTGCGCTGAAGCTCCACGATCCGGCGAAAGTAATCCAGTCCCAAAACCGTCGGTTCCCCGCCGTGCCAGGAAAAGCGGATGGCCTGATTCAGGGAAGCCTCGATGTGCTGGATGATGTACCGCTCAAGGAGATCGTCGGGCATCCGGAGCGATTCGCCATTTGAATAAAGATGCTCCTTCCCGAGGTAGTAACAGTAGAGACATCCCAAGTTGCAGAGGGGACCGGTCGGTTTGGCAAAAACCTGAAAGTCGCGCGACGATTTGACCATGAAACCATCAATTTAAAGATTACCGGATAATCGCCGGCCGGTTTACCGGCTTTTTCTCGGGTTTCCCTTCATGAATAAAGATCGTGGCCCATTGCGGTTCGACGTCCGGGAAGGCGGGCCGGGCGATGTGTATCAGGAACCGTTTTTCCCGCGGGCCTTCCGGCCGAGAAGCTCATAGATCCGGAGTTCGCCGAGGGTGCTGCCCGTGTCGCACTTGCCGATCTCCCGGACGTCGAGAATTGACCCCACCACGGCCTGGACAGTCTTTTCACTGATGAGAATGCTGTTCGGCAGCGATTTGGTCAGGTCCTGCAGGCGGAAGACGACGTTCACCGAATCGCCGATGACGGTGTAATCCATCTTTTTTTCAAAGCCGATGTTGCCGACGACCGCTTCCCCCGTGTGGATGCTGATTCCCATGGTCAGCGGTTTCTCGAGTTCCTCTGCCAGGCCGTTGTTGACGGACGAGAGGGTCGTCTGCATCTCAAGTGCGGCGGCGATGGCGTTGTCCGCATCCATGTTTCCCGAGACCGGGGCGCCGAAGAGGGCAAGAAATCCGTCGCCGAGGTACTTGTCGACGATTCCCCCGTGGTTAAAGACAATGTCGCCCATGGCCGAAAAGAAACGGTTCAAGATGGCTACCATCCGCTGCGGGCCGATTTTCTTGGAAAGTATGGAAAAACCGCGGATGTCGATGTTCAACAAGGTCAGGATCTTCAACTCCTCGATCAGCGGCTTTTCTTCCCCGGTACGGTGGATGATCTTGTCCACGATCTCCCGGGGGACGAATTTCTGAAACATCTTCCGGATGCCCCGTTCGTGTTCGGCCATGGAGACGGTCTCGCCGTAGAGCTGCGAGTTTTCCAGCGCGATGCTGACCGAGGTCGCAATGGACTGGAGGAGATGAAGGTCGTCATCGTTGAAATCGCCGCTGATCTTGTTGAGCACCTCGATCACGCCCAGGACCTTTCCCCGGGAGATGAGCGGCACACACAGGGCCGAACGGGTCCGGAAGCCGATCTGCCGGTCGAAATCGGGGTTGAAATGCCGGGAACCCTGCGTATCCCGGACGATGAGGGGTTCGCCGCGGGCGGCGGAATAGCCGGCTATTCCCTGACCGAGACGGACACGGAAGGAGTTGAGGAGGGTTGTGTCGATTGCAGGGTCGACGTTGAAGGCGACCTTGAAGGCCAGTTCATCCCTTTCCAGCAGGAGCAATGAGCCCGCCTCCACATTCACAATGGTCTGGATCATGTCCATCGTGTGTTTGAGAACCTCCTGCCGGTCGAAGGTTGCGGCGGCAAGGATGCTTCCGATCTGTTGAATCGACGCCATCTCCTGATCCCGCCTGTTGACCGAAGAGGAGAGGCGGTTTTTTTCGATGGCCAGAGACAGGAGAAACGCGATCTCTTCCACCTGTTCCTCAAAACCGTTCAGGGCGTCCGCCCGGAAGGCGCCGAGGACAAGGATCCCCGTGACCATGCCCCCGATCTTTAAAGGCACGAGAAGGGCGTCATGGACCCCCGGTTTGACGAAAAGTTCCTGTTCGAGCGGATGCTGCAGTGCAGACGGCCGGTCGATGGCCAGGATATTCCCCTGCCGGACGACCCCTTCCAGGCAGGATCCGGCAAGATCGAAGTCCCCGTCCCGTTCGAGACCAATCGGGGCAGGGGAGAAGATGTCCAGAACGCCGGCCTGGTCCGTCATCTCCTTCCGGATCCCCAGGATCACCGCAACGTCAAAGGGGACATCTTCCCGGAACTGGTTCAGGACGGCATGGAGGAGTTCGCTGTTCCGGAGACTGGAACCGAGGGTCTTGCAGATGCCGGTGATGGTCGCGAGCTGATGGCGGTTTTTCCGGTCTTTTTTCATCAGATCCAGGTTGTCGTAAGTGAAGGCGGCGTTGGAGAGCAGCGTCGTCAGGGCATCGGTATCCTCCGGGGTGAACGGGATGTCCGACGCCCGGCGGGAGAGGGTGAGAACCCCGAAGACCTCCTGGATTCCCTTAAGCGGCATGCAGAGGAAGGATTTGGTCGCGTAATGGGGGCGGTTTCCCCGTCCGAAGCGGTTGTCTGTTTCGATGTCGCCGATCAAAAGCGGGGATTTGTTGATCACGGCGAACTTGGCGATGCTCGTCGCAAAATCGACACGGTCCCCGATCTTGACGATATCGCCGAGTCCGTAGGTGGCCAGGACCACGAAGGTTTCCCGTTTCTTTCCCTCCAGGATCAGGACGGAACCGACATCGGCGTTGGTCAGTTTCAGGGCCCGCTCCAGGGTGATCGCAAACAGGTCTTTGCTGTCGAAGGTGACGTAGCAGAGATCGGAGAGTTCCTTCAGTGTGGATAGCTGCGAGGTTCGTTTTTCAAGATTGCTGAAGCTGTTCCGGAGTTCATTTTCGACGCTCCGAAAAGACTGGACGATTCCCTGCAGCTCGTCGGAGGTGGTCGGCCGTTTAAACCCCGCGATATCCTGCATCAGGGTGTCGGAAATCCCTTTTGAGGCATTTCGGATGTCGTCGAAGGTTTTCCGGATGAGGGCATATCCGGCCAGCGAGGAGGTGAGCAGCGCGAGGATGAATATCGGAAGGAGATGGTCTTCCAGAAGGTCATATTTCAGGCCGAAGTAGAGCAGTCCGAGTAACGGCACGAAGAAGAAAAGCGCGAAGATGATGGAGAGCCGATAATAGAGCCCTTTGCTTTCCATGGAGAGGTCCAGCATCTTTGTCTTGAGATTCATGGCGGAGCACCTGTAACTGCATTTTTATAGACCGTTCGTCGATTCTAACAAATCCGCCGGAGAAAAAACAGGGAATTCACCGGAGGGCAGGGAAGATTTGATGGTTGCAGCCGGAGGTCGGGTGTGCTATTCATCGCCCGTCTCTTGGAACTGCCTGACGTTGGAGCCCCTGGGGCGGGCCCGCCGGACGGTCAGTGCCGTCTGAAAAAACTCGTCTCGAAGGAAGCGGCAAGAATGTTTCCGAATTGTGAGCGACCATGACGATCGACAGCCATGCCCATTTGGAGATGGGGGAATTCGACGGCGACCGGGACGCGGTCATCGCGAGGGCAACGGCGGCCGGCCTGACGGCGATTATCACCGTCGGGACGACGATTCCCGACTGTAAGAAGGCCGTGGAACTCGCCCGTCTCCATCCGCCGGTCTATGCGGCCGTCGGCATCCACCCCCATGAGGTGAAGGGGATCGACGCCGGGACCTATGACGCCCTCCGCGTTCTCGCGCAACAGGAGAAGGTGGTCGCAATCGGGGAGATCGGCCTCGATTTCTTCTACAACCTCTCCCCGGGGGAGGTTCAACTCCGGCGGTTTGCTGAGCAGCTCGACCTCGCCCTCGAAATGGACCTGCCCGTGATCATCCACGATCGGGAGGCCCATGCGGAAACGCTTCGGATTCTGAAACAGAAGCAGAGAGGTCTGCGGGGGGTTTTCCACTGCTTTTCCGGGGATGCAACCATGGCCGGGGAGTGTCTCGCTCTGGGATTTTATCTCTCCGTGGCCGGTCCCGTGACATACCGGAAGTCGGAACAGCTTCGGGCGGTGGCCCGGGAAATCCCCGCGGAAAGGCTCCTCATCGAAACCGACGCCCCCTACCTTTCCCCGCAGCCGTGGCGGGGAAAGCGCAACGAACCGGCCTATGTCGTGGAAACGGCCCGCTGCCTGGCGGAGATCCGGGGCATGGCGGCCGGAGATCTGGAACGATTGACGGAAGAGAACGCCCGCCGGCTCTTCGGCCTGGGAAGGAAAAAATCGGCTTGATTCGGGAGGCGGTTTGGAGTAAGAAAAAACCATAAAAAGCAAGGGGTGCCAAATTTTGGGCTGAGAAGATACCCTTTGAACCTGACCTGGGTAATGCCAGCGTAGGGAATGGCAGTCGTTATATTTTCGATGCATGGATTCGGGCCATATCCCATCAGGGTATGGTTTTTTTATTTGCGGAGAAGGCGCATGGGAAAGGTGGTTTTTATCGTGTCCGGCGGGGAGCTCGGCGATCCGGCTTTTCTCCGGGAACAGGCGGCAACGGTGTCGCCCGCGGCGGTGATCTGCGCCGACGGCGGGGCCCGCCATCTCGAGGCCGCGGGGATCATCCCCGTCCTCATTGTCGGCGATATGGATTCGCTGGATGCCAAAAGACAGACCTGTTATGAGGCGAAGGGCTGCCGGATCCTCCGCCATCCGCAGCGAAAGGATGAAACGGATACGGAACTGGCACTCCACGAGGCCTTCCGGATGGAACCGGCAGAGATCTGGATCTGGGGCGCCCTCGGCCACCGCGTGGACCACGTCCTGGCGAACATCTTCCTCCTCGTCCAGGGGAAGCAGAAGGGGATCGAGGTCAAATTGATCGACGAATGGTGTGAGGCGTTTCTGATCGACCGTCGGACGGTTCTCGAAGGGGAGGCCGGCCAGACCGTTTCGCTTTTCCCCTTTTGGGGGCCGGCGGCCGGGATCACCCTGACGGGGTTTGAATTTCCCCTGACGAATGCCGTCATGGAGATCGGCCGGCCTTACGGGGTCAGCAACCGCCTCATAACGGGGCGGGGGATCATCGAACTCGATTCAGGGCGCCTCCTGGCGGTGAGGTATTTCCGGCCGGGGATTTTCCCGGGGGAGGCGTCCGAATGAAACCGGTCCGGATATTGACGATTGCCGGTTCGGATTCCGGCGGCGGGGCGGGAATCCAGGCGGATCTGAAGACGATCACCGTCCTCGGAGGATTCGGGATGAGCGTCATTACGGCCCTGACCGCCCAGAATACCCTCGGGGTCCACGGCATCCACGATGTCCCTCCGGCGTTTGTGGCCGCCCAGTTCGACGCGGTTGCGACCGACATCGGGATCGATGCGGCCAAGACGGGGATGCTGGCCACCTCCGAGGTCCTGCGCGTCGTTGCCGGAAAGATCCGGCAGTACGGGATCGAGAAGCTTGTCGTTGATCCGGTGATGGTGGCCAAGGGAGGGATGCCGCTGATCCGGGAGGAGGCCAAGAAAACCCTGATCACGGAACTCGTCTCGCTCGCCTTTGTCCTCACGCCGAACATCCCCGAGGCCGAGGTTCTCTCCGGGATGCGGATTTCGACCCTTCCCCACATGAAGAAGGCGGCGCGGATCATCCGGGACCTGGGGGCAAGGCATGTCGTCGTGAAGGGGGGACACCTTTCCGGGGATGCGGTGGATCTGCTCTTTGACGGCCGTGAATTCAAAACCTTCAGCGCGCCGCGGATCACGACGGCGGACACCCACGGGACCGGCTGCACCTACTCGGCGGCGATCGCAACCTGTCTGGGCCGCGGGATGGACGTTCCCCGGGCGGTCGGGGAGGCCAAACGCTATATCACCGAGGCGATCCGGAACGCCTGGCGCGTGGGCGGGGGGCATGGACCGACGAACCACCTGGCGCCGCTCTTCACTTCCGCAAACGGGATCGCGGCCGGAAAGCCTAAAGGCATGGAAAACGATTGGATAGGGAGTGCATCATGCAAGAAAAAACGCAACTGAACGGCGTCAATCTCTTTTTTTTATGGTTCGGTGCGGCCGTTTCCGTCGCCGAGATCCTGACGGGCGGTTACCTCGCGGAACTCGGGGCGGTCAAGGGAATCTGGGCGATCCTTCTCGGACACCTCGCGGGGACGCTGCTTCTCGTTCTCGCCGGACTGATCGGCTTTCGGGAGAGGGTTCCCGCGATCATGTCCACGCGGATCTCCTTCGGGAAGCAGGGCTCCTACCTGATCTCGGTCATCAACATCCTCCAGCTCGTCGGCTGGACGGCGATCATGATCATCGAGGGGGGTACGGCGATGAATGCGATTGCCGTCTCCCTGTGGCACTTCGACCATCCGACGCTGATCTCCTGCCTGGTCGGTTTTCTCGTCGGTCTCTGGGTTTTCTGGGGGGTGAAGGGTTTCAAGCGGATCAACACCCTTGCCGCCGGATTTCTCCTGATCCTTACGATCGTGATGAGCTGGGTTATCTTCACGCATCCGGCGGCGGCCGCGGCGGCGGTGAAGCAGAAAGGGGCCTTCGGGATGGGTTTCGAACTGTCGATCATCATGCCGCTGAGCTGGTTTCCCCTTATCTCCGATTACACCTCCCTCGCAAAGACGAAAAAGGGGGCGCTGATCGCCCCGTTCTGCGGCTATTTTATCGGGAGCTGCTGGATGTACGGGATCGGGATGGCGGGCGGTCTCCTGTCCGGATCTCCCGATCCCACGACGATCATGCTTGCGGCCAATCTGGGTCTCACGGCGTTGGCGATCCTGGGTCTCTCCACCGTGACGACCACCTTCCTCGATGTCTATTCGGCGGGGATTTCGCTCATCAACATTTTTCCGAAGGTGAACGACCGAATGGCCGCGGTGGGTTTTACCGTGGTAGGCACGGCCATCGCGCTGATTTTCCCGATCGAGCGGTACACGGATTTTCTCTATGTCCTGGGGTCGGTTTTCTCGCCGCTCATCGCCATCCTCCTCACCGATTACTTTGTCATGAAGTGCGACAACCGCAGCCGCCGGGCGGATGCGGCAGCCACCGTTTCGCTCCTGTCGGGGATCGCATTCTACTACCTGATCAAGGCTCAGGAATTACCCATCGGATCCACGCTTACAACCATTGTCGTCACCTCGGTGCTGCACTATCTCCTCCGGAGATGGCAGGGAAGGGGCAGGGAAAAGGGGGAAAAGGGGGGACAGAAAAGGGGGGACAGCTCCCTATTTTCCATTAGAAAATAGGGAGCTGTCCCCCCTTTTAAGGGAGCTGTCCCCCCTTTTCCCCCTTTTCCCATTGGAAAATAGGGTGAACGTGCCAAGAGATGCGGCCGTCGAAATTGTCCGCCGACTGCGGGAAGCCGGTCATGAGGCCTTCTGGGTGGGCGGCTGCGTCCGGGATTTCATCCGCGGCGAGACGCCGGAGGACTACGATATCGTCACATCGGCCAGACCTGAGGA